>SYIT01000092.1 GCA_005798685.1 Actinomycetota bacterium
GACGGCGCCTTCTACGGGCCGAAGATCGACCTCCACATGACCGACTCGCTCGATCGTTCGTGGCAGCTCGGCACGGTGCAGCTTGATTACTCGATGCCGGAGCGCTTCGACCTTCAATACACCGGCGCCGACGATGCCGTCCACCGCCCGGTGATGATCCACCGCGCACTGATGGGCTCCTACGAGCGCTTCGTGGGAATTCTGATCGAGCACTACGCCGGCGAGTTTCCGGTCTGGCTCGCACCTGTGCAGGTCATCGTGCTGCCGGTATCGGACCGTCATGGTGAGGCAGCCGAGGCGATTGCCGCGCAGCTCTCTGAGCGCGGTCTTCGCGTCGAGGTCGACCTCCGTTCGGAGTCGGTATCGAAACTGATCCGAGACAACGAGATCGCGAAGATCCCGTACATGCTTGTAGTCGGCGACAAAGAGGCTGAAGAGCAGAGCGTTGCCGTCCGCCGCCACGGTGAGGGTGACATCGGCTCGTTCCCAATTGAGGCGTTTGCAGACCATCTTGTCGCTGAAACAAAAACGCGGCGTGACGAGCCACTAGCGGCTTGACCGTCACCGTCGCTCGAGGTTTCATCCAGCGCGCCCGGGGCCTTGCCTGGCGCAACAGCGTTCCCGCCGGGCACGCGCTTCAGATCAACAGCTGCCGCTCGATTCACACCTTCGGGATGCGCTTCCCGCTCGATCTTCTCTGGCTTGACCAGCAAGGGCGGGCGATTCGGGTTGATTACGACGTGCCGCCGTGGCGTCTACGCGGCTGCACGCAGGCGCGCGCCGTCATCGAGGTCACCGCTGGAGAGGGGCGGGGCCTGCTTGAATCTGGCTATACTGCATCGCGTTGACCCGAATGTTCGTCCAGACGCCGCGCCCTTGACGCGCTGCCTCCGAAGCTAGTGCCGGTTCCCCGGCGCTTCGACCGGCGTATGCCGGATCGTGACACGACTCGGATCAACGAGAAAATTCGAGTTGCCGAGGTGCGCGTAATCGACGACGGCGGTGGTCAGGTCGGCATCCTCAAGATCGACGACGCGCTGAAGCTCGCGGTCGAGAAGGGTCTCGACCTCGTCGAGGTGGCGCCTGAAGCAAGCCCGCCGGTCTGCCGCGTTCTTGACTACTCGAAGTATAAGTACGAGCTAGCGCAGAAAGCTAAGGCTGCGAAGAAGGGCCAGAAGCAGATCACGATCCGCGAGATCAAGTTCCGCCCGAAGATCGCTGAGCACGACTATGCGACGAAAAAGGGCCACGTAACACGATTCCTAATGCACAAGGACAAGGTCAAGGTGACGATTATGTTCCGCGGCCGCGAAGTCACGCACCCGGATCTTGGTCGCGCGATTCTCGCCCGGCTAATCCGTGAGCTCGAGCCGGTCGGCACCGTTGAGCAGCGCCCAAACCTAGATGGCCGCAACATGACGATGGTGCTCGGCCCCAGCAAAGAGGTAATTAGTGGCGAAATCACAGAGTTTGAGCCGCTTGACTTCAGCGCTGAGATCGCCGCCGCAAAGGCTGAGGCTGACGCTGAAGCATTTGCCCGCTCGGTCGCCGCGTCGGCGCCGGCTCCGCACGAAGACGCCGAAGTCGAGATCGCCGAAGCTGTGGTGGCCGAAGAGATCGTCGCCGACGAGCTGGCCGCCGGGGCCGACGGTGAGGTCGCTGAAGAGGCCGCAGAAGAGGTAGTCGAAGTGGCCACGGAAGCGCCTGGCGAGACTCCCGACGCCGCTTAATCCGACCGCGCTTCGCCTCCAAACAGGGCTGTCGCTCAGCCGCGGCGGCGCCGAGTTTCTATACTTCCGGTTCGCAATGCCCAAAATGAAGACTCATTCCGGCGCAAAGAAGCGCTTCAAGCTGACCTCGAAGGGGAAGGTTCGCGCGCGCAAAGCGATGTCGAGCCACATCCTCGAGAAGAAGTCACCGAAGCGCAAGCGCGGCTTCCGCAAGCCGATAGAAGTAGCCGCGGTCGACGTCCCACGGGTCAAGAGAATGCTCGGTGACAAGTGACGCGCGTAAAGCGGTCGGTTTCGGCCAAGAAGAAGCGGCGCGCAACGCTCGAACGCGCCAAGGGCTACCGCGGAACGGCGAACTCGAACTACCGCCGCGCGAAGGAAACGTTGATGAAGGCGGATTCCTACGCCTACCGCGATCGGCGCAACCGCAAGCGCGACTTCCGTCGCCTTTGGATCACGCGAATCAACGCCGCTGCGCGGCTCAACGGAATGACCTACGCAACCTTCATGCACGGCCTCAGCGAAGCTGGGATCGAGCTGGACCGCAAGGTGCTGGCCGATATCGCCGTGCGCGACCCTGAGACTTTCCGCCGATTTGTAGACGCCGCCCGAGGGGCGACGGCCGCTGAGTCCTAGACTCCGCCGCCGTTTCGCCACTATTGGGCGCCGCTTCCGCAAGGAGGGGCGCCCTTTTTTTTGGAGCAAAACGACAGCCCAATGACAATCCACAATCCACAGCACCCAAATTTGAATCAGGTCACTCTCCTGAGGACTAGGCGCGGGCGCGAACGCAGCGGCCGCTTCGTCGCCGAGGGTGAAGACCTGATCGCCGCAGCGGCAGCCAGCGGCTGGCAGCCGGTTGACTCGTTCGTCGCCGAAGGCAGCGGCCTCAGTGGAACCGAGGTTAGTGAAGAAGCGCTCGCCGAGGTTTCTGCGCTTGGCTCGGGAACGCGCGCGCTCGCGGTCTACGAGCAACGCTGGAGCGAGCCCATCGGCCCGTTGGCGGTCTGGCTCGATGGAGTCGGCGACCCCGGAAACGTCGGCACAATCATCCGCAGCGCCCATGCATTCGGTGCGTCAAGCGTGATTCTTGGGCCAGGCAGCGCCGATCCGTTTGGGCCGAAGGCTGTACGCGCGAGTATGGGCGCGATCTTCAGCGTCGCTGTGGCGCGCGCGGATCAGATTGAGCAGCTCCCTGGAACGACGGTCGCGCTTGCTGCTTCGGCGCCGCTGCAGCTCGATGGCGCACCGTGGCCGGACGGCGATGTGACGTTGCTGATCGGCGCTGAGCGCGAAGGCTTGCCGGCGGACGTTGTCGCGGCCGCCAGCGAGGTGCGCTCGATCGCGATCGACGGCGACTCCCTAAACGCCGCCATGGCAGCGACAATCGCGCTCTACTCATGCACGAGGAGGGTTTAGGGTGACGACGATGCTTGAGCGCGTAGCTGAGATTCAGAAGCAGGCCGAAGCTGAGATCTCAGCGGCGGCGAGCTCGGCCGCGCTCGAAGAGCTGCGCGTTCAGTTTCTGGGCCGCAAGGCGGAGCTGCCGCAGCTACTGCGCGATGTGGCGCAGCTCCCGCCCGAGCAACGCGGCGAAGCCGGCCGGGCTGCGAACGAGGCACGTCAGGCGCTTGAGGCGGTGATCGAGACCGCTGCCGCCCGCTTCCAGGCCGCTGAGATGAGCGCCGCACTTGCCGAAAACAACGTTGACATCACGCTGCCCGGCTCGCCGGTCGAAGCGACAGGCCACCACCACCTGCTCAGCGCTACGCGGCGCGAGATCGAGGATGTTTTCTGCGGCCTCGGCTACAGCGTTGTCGAGGGCCCTGAGATCGAGCTGGTTCATTACAACTTCGATGCGCTAAACCACGACCCATCGCACCCAGCGCGCGCCCGCAGCGACACCTTTTACATCGAGGGAGGAGGCGAAGGGCCTGACGAAACGCTGCTGCGCACGCACACTTCGCCGATGCAGATTCGGATCATGGAACAGACGCCGCCGCCGATCGCGTTGATCGTTCCCGGCCGCGTCTTTCGCCGCGACAGCGATGCCACGCACACGCCACAGTTCCACCAGATCGAAGGGCTGCTCGTTGACGAAAGCGTAACGCTCGCTGATCTCAAGGGCACCTTGTTGGCCTTCGCTCGCGCGATCTTCGGCGCCGACCGCGAGCTGCGGCTGCGGCCACACTTCTTCCCGTTCACGGAGCCAAGCGTCGAAGTTGACGTCTCCTGCTTTATGTGCGATCACGGGGTTGCCCCCGACGGCGAGCGTTGCTCGCTCTGTAAGGGAACCGGCTGGCTCGAGGTGCTCGGCTCAGGGATGGTTGACCCGAACGTTTTCGCTGCCGTAAGCGAACACGGATACGACCCCAGCACGCATCAAGGTTTCGCCTTCGGCCTGGGGATCGAACGGATCGCGATGCTCAAGCACGGCGTGCCTGATCTGCGCTTCTTCTATGAAAACGACCTGCGCTTCCTGCGCCAGTTTGGCTGAGGCTGATTCATGCGCGTACCGATCGATTGGCTCAGCGAATACGTCGAGGTCGACCTGACCCCAGTTGAGCTAACTGAGCGGCTGGCGATGACCGGCACCGAGGTCGCGCGCGTGCTCCATCATGGTCCGCTTTCAGCCGACAACTTTGTTGTTGGAAAAGTCCTCAGCGCCGAGCAGCACCCAGACGCCGACCGGCTCCACGTCTGCAGCGTCGATAGCGGTGACGGTGGACCGCGCACAATTGTTTGTGGCGCGCCGAACGTCGCCGCCGGCCAGACCGTCGCAGTCGCGCTTCCTGGCGCCGTGATGCCTGATGGCACGAAGCTCGGCGAGGCGAAACTGCGTGGAATCAAGTCCTCGGGAATGATTCTCGCTGAGGACGAGCTCGGGATTGGTGGCGAGCACGACGGGATCATGGTGCTCCCGGACGAGCTAACTGCTGGCAAACCGCTCGGCGAAGTCTTCGCCGTTTCGAGCGAGGTGCTGGAGCCGGAAGTGACGCCGAACCGCGGCGACTGCGGTGGCCTCTATGGGATTGCTCGCGAGGTTCACGCCGCGACTGGGGCGGCGCTGAGCGCACCACCGTGGACGGATGACCCGGGGGCTGCCACGCTCGGCCAGGATCCAGCCGGGATCGCGGTAAGCGTCGAAAGCGCCGCGCTTTGCCCGCGCTTCACCGCGCGCGTCTTCGAGAACGTCACCGTAGCGCCGGCCCCGATCTGGCTTAAGGCCCGGCTCGCCGCCGCCGGGCAGCGCTCGATCAGCAACGTCGTCGACATCA
>SYIT01000093.1 GCA_005798685.1 Actinomycetota bacterium
ACAGGTCGGTTTCGGTTTCATCCTTGAAACTTGTTTCGATTACGCCGCCACGCGTGCAACCGATGCCTTTGGCGTAAGCAAGGGCAAGGCGCTGCGCGTTGCCGGTTGCGTCCTGCTCAACGGCGATCAAGCCGGGGACGCCGCTGCCCTCTTCGAACTGGCGACGCACAAGATGGCCTGGGCCCTTCGGCGCTACGAGCACCACGTCAACCTCTGCAGGAGCCTCTACCTCGTCGTAGTGAATCGAAAAACCATGGCCGAAGAGCAACATGTTGCCGGGCGCAAGGCTGTCGGCGATCTCCGCGTTGTAGACGTCGTGGTGGCGCTCGTCGGGAAGCAGAACCATTACGAGGTCACCCTTGCTGGCTGCGTCGGCAATGGGCATCACCTCGAGGCCCTCAGCGCGCGCCTCAGCGACGCTTGACGAATCTTCGCGCAGCCCAACGATCACCGACACTCCAGAGTCCTTCAGGTTGAGCGCGTGAGCGTGGCCTTGTGACCCGTAGCCAATGATCGCGACGGTCTTTCCGTCAAGCAGAGTTAGGTCGGCGTGTTCGTCATAAAGCATGGCGCTGATGGTAGGACAGTCCCGCGAACCTTTGCCGCGCGACTACGCCTCAGCGCTGGCGACCCAGCTGCTGCCCGGTAGTTCAACCGACCCGTCAGGCTGAACGTACGGCGCGTATCGCCGGTCGAGCAGCTCACGCAACCGGTAGTGCTCGGCCGGAGAGAGTTTGGCGGCGGCGCGCCCGAGGATGCTCGACGTGCTGCGCATGTGTTCCCACCAGTCGTCGAGGCTCGCGAGACGCCACATGACGCCGACCGGCTCAACCTTGACGTCGACGAAGCCGGCGGCGTGCAGGAGCTCAGCGATGATCCCGTCGGCGCCGAACCGAAATGGGTCTGGCGCACCGGGCGCAGGAGCGGTGCTCAGTCCGAGCTGTTCAAATTCGCTGCGCGCAATCTGCATCCAGGGGTTCTGGTCGATCGCCTGCCATGCCGCCAGCGCGATCCGGCCGCCGGGTTTCAACACCCGGCGAGCTTCACGAAGCGCGGCCTCCGGGTCAACGACGAGCATGTACCCCCAGCGGCTCAGCACGGCGTCGAAGCTCGCGGCGGCGGCGTCGAGCCACTCGGCCTCCATTCGGACGACCTTCACCTGCGTTAATCCAAGCTGCTCGGCTCGCCTCGCGGCGCCCTCGACCATCGCCTCGGCGCCGTCACTGATAACGACCTCTCCACCTGAGCCAACGACCTGAGCGGCTTTAAAGCCAACGTCACCGAGCCCGGCTGCGACTTCGAGTGCGCGGTCACCGCGACCGAGTTGAGCGGCCGTGACGAGCCAGTCAGCGACCGGTGCTCCAGCGGTGGTAACGGTCGCCGCACGCTCCTCCCAGCCTGGCGCGGCAGCCTCCCAGCGATCGCGCTGGACTCCACGTAGTTCGGCGGGGTCGGTCACGGCAGAGAGCCTAGAGCTCACTCCGCCTCAGCTTGCCGGCGGCGTCACGGCCAAGGCCGTCGCGAAATTCAATCCGTTTAGGGCGCTCGTGTGGCGCAAGTTGAGCGTGGCAAAAATCGATCAACTCGTCGGCACTGACGATTTGATCGGCCTCAGCCACGACGATCGCGGTAACTAGCTCGCCCCACTCGTCGTCGGGGCGGCCGACGACAGCAACGTCGTTAACCGCGTGATGTTTGGCGAGCACGCTCTCTACCAGTTCAGGAGCCACGTTCTCGCCGCCGCTAATTATTAGGTCCGAGCTCCGGCCGATGATCTCGAGCGTGCCGCCGGGCCTCCAGCGGCCGAGGTCGCCGCTGCTGAGCTGAGGCCGGCATTGTGGGGCGATAGTCGGCCCACTCACGAGGATCTCACTCGACTCGCCGAGCTCGACGCGCGTGCAGAACAGCGCGGCGTCGCCAGTAATGATCTGCGAGCAAGCCTCGGTCATCCCGTATGAGGGGGCGATCGGAACGGCTGCCTGCGCCGCACGTTCGAGCAGCTCGGAACTGATCGGCCCTCCTCCAAGTAAGACCCAGCGCAGCGCTGGCGGATTCTCCAGGCCGGCGTCGAGCAACCGCTGGAGCGTCGTTGGCACAAGTGAAACGACGGTTGGGCCATTGAGGTCGTGCAGCTCACTGAGCACCGTGGTGGTATCAAAACTTTCGTGGACGGTCGCCGCGGTTGCATAGATCGCTGCACGTACAAGGATTGAAAGGCCGCCAATGTGACTCAGCGGCAGGCAACAGAGCCAGCGCTCGTTCTCGCTCAATCCGAGCGCAACCGCAGAGCCGGCGGCGCTCCACCAGAGGTTGCCGAAAGTCAGTTCAATCGGCTTCGCAACACCGCTGCTGCCGGAGCTGTAAATCACCACGGCAGGCGCGTCAAGCTCGTGGCTGGTGACGAGCGCCGCCGCAGGATCCTCATGGCCGCCGAGTGGCGCATCGATCGCGAAGGCGACGCTGCGCGTGCGCTCGGCGCGCTGATCTTGCGGAGTGTTCGGATCGATTGGAACCGCAACGGCCCCGAGCAGCCAGATCGCGTGAAAATAGATCGCGAACTCCTCGCCCGGCGGCAAGATGATTGCCACCCTCTCTCCAGCGACGACACCAAGTGCGCTCAGCTGACGCGCTGAACGCTGAGCTTCGAGCAAGAGATCACCGTAACTAAGGTTGTTGACGGCTCTTGCGAGCGGCCTAGCTGTTGCCGCGCTTGGGAGCCAAGTATTTACAAGCACATAGAGAAAGCTAGCCTCTCCTCCATATGACCGATCACACGACAATCAGACCGGCCGCGCAATGGCGTGACGGCGGCCAATACAGTGACATTCGTTACGAGCTGACCGATGATGGCATCGCGAAGATCACAATCAATCGTCCGCAGGCGCGGAACGCCTTCAGACCCCAGACCATTTTTCAGCTCAGCGAAGCCTTCAACCTCGCGCAGAACGACCCTAACGTGGGCGTGATCATCCTGACCGGTCAGGGCGACATGGCGTTCTGCTCCGGTGGTGATCAACGGATCCGCGGCGGCGACGGCTACATCGGCGATGACGAGATGGCGCAGAAGGGGATCGGCCGTCTCAACGTGCTTGACCTCCAGATTCAGATGCGTCGCTGCCCGAAGCCGATCGTCGCGATGATTGCCGGCTACGCAATCGGTGGCGGCCACATTCTTCACATCTGCTGCGATCTCTCTATCGCAGCAGAGAACGCCCGCTTCGGCCAGACTGGTCCTCGCGTCGGATCCTTTGATGGCGGCTTTGGCTCCGGCCTCCTGGCGCGGCAGATCGGCCAAAAGCGAGCGAAGGAGATCTGGTTCCTATGCCGCCAATACGATGCTCAAACAGCATTGAACTGGGGGCTCGTCAACAGCGTCGTCGCAATCGAAGCGCTTGAGGAAGAGACCGTTCAGTGGTGCCGCGAAATGCTCGACCTCTCACCGTTGTCGCTGAGGATGCTGAAAGCGTCATTCAACGCTGCCGATGACGGCTTGGCCGGCGTCCAGCAGTTGGCCGGGGACGCGACGCTGCTCTACTACATGTCGGAGGAAGCGCAGGAGGGGCGCGATGCTTACGTCGGGAAACGCAAGCCCGACTTCTCAAAGTTCCCGAAGCGGCCCTAAAACAGCGTGAACGCCGAACGGACGCAGAAGAATCCCGGCACGCTCTCCAGCCTTCAAATTTGGCTGATCGCCGCGCGTCCACGCACGCTCCCGGCCGCGGTTGCCCCGGTTCTGGTTGGTACAGCGCTGGCGTGGACCGCAGGCCCACTTGACTGGGTTGCCTTCGTCGCGGCCTCTCTGGGCGCCGTCTTCATTCAGGTTGGCACCAATCTTTCCAACGATTACTCCGACGCGCGGCGCGGCGCCGACACCGAGGAGCGGCTGGGGCCTGTGCGCGTAACTGCAGGCGGCCTCGTGCCGCCAAAGCAAGTCCTCTTTGCGACCTACGCCAGCTTCGCAATGGCGGTCCTTTGCGGCGTCTACTTGATCATCATTGCTGGGCCCGTATTGCTGCTGATTGGCGCAGCTTCGATCCTCGCCGGCGTGCTCTACACCGGCGGCCCGAGGCCGTACGGCTATGAAGGCTTCGGCGAGATCTTCGTATTCGCGTTTTTCGGCATCGTCGCTGTCACCGGCTCATATTACATCCAGCGCCAATCGCTCGAATGGGAAGCGTTTGTGCTCGCAGTCCCAGTCGGGCTGCTCGCTTCAGCGATCCTCGTCGTCAACAACGTTCGCGACCTTGACACCGACCGGCGGGCGGGCAAGAAGACGCTCGCCGTCCGGCTCGGACGGGCCAACACGCGCACGCTCTTGACCGCAATGATCGTCCTCGCCTACCCAGCCGCTCTGGCACCATCGCTAATTGGTTTCTTCAACGGATGGCCGGCGCTTGTGCTTCTAACCGCCCCGCTCGCCTTTTCGCTGATCAAGACCGTCCGCTCACACACCGACGGCCCAACGCTCAACCGCGCACTGGCGCTGGCCGGCCTGCTTGAGCTGGCTTTCTGCGTGCTCCTAACAATCGGCCTGCTGCTCAATTAGCGATGAAGGCCGATCTTGAACGGGTCACGCTGACGCTGAGCGAGCCGCTAGTGAGCGCCAGTGAGACGACCACAGAACGTGAACTGATACTCGTCTGTTTGGAGGGCGAGCATGGCCTGATCGGCTGGGGCGAGGCGGCACCGCTTGAACGCTTCGATGGCGTTAGCGTCGATCGCTGTGTCGCCGCGCTGGAGCGCCAAGTAAAAGCTGTAGTGGCGGCCCCGAAGAGCGCTTCAGCCACTGAGCTGCTCGAAGCGGCACGTAATGCTGATCCGCTAGCTCAAGCGCTGGCGGCCATCGACACTGCGCTATGGGATTTGGCTGCCCAACGCGAAGGCTCGCCGCTAGCGGCGCTGCTGACTGCAAATCCGTTAGCGCGCGTTCCCGTTAACGCCGTGATCGGCGCCGACGCTGCCGAGGCCGCGGCCGAGCAGGCTCAGAGCGCTGTTGCGGCTGGCTTCACGACGCTGAAAGTGAAGGTCGGCACAGCAAATGACGTTGAGCGGCTTGAGGCGATCCGGATTGCGATCGGCCCCAGCGTGACTATTCGAATCGACGCCAACGGCGCCTGGAGTGTAAACCAGGCGGTTGCCGCGCTCGAAGCACTAGAGCCGTTCGCGATTGCGCTCGTCGAAGAGCCGGTAAGCGGGCTGGAGCAGACTGAGCTACTGCGCGCGCGAACGAAAACGCCGATCGCGATCGACGAGAGCGTCGCTCAGAGCGGCGCCCTCGTTAGCGGCGTGGCGGACGCCGTCTGCCTGAAACTTGGCCGTGCCGGGGGCGTGTCAGCGCTACTGGCGCAGGCGGCGCTTGCTCGCAGCAGCGGCACCGATGTCTACATCGCATCGATGCTCGACGGCCCGATTGGGGTTGCAGCCGCGCTCCACGCAGCGGCGGCGCTGCGCGTAGAGCTTCCCTGCGGGCTGGCGACGCTCGATCGCTTCGAAGGCTTCGACGGAGGGCTGCTGGCAGCCAGCGACGGCGCGATTGCGGTGCCGCTCGGATCGGGGCTCGGCGTCGGACCAGCCGAGGCTTGAGCGCGCTTCAGAGCAGCTCCGCGAGCTGAGCAGGCGCGCTCCTGGGCAGTGCGTGGCCGACCGCATCGATGACCGCAAGGTTGGCCTGGGCGATAGAGCTACTGAGCCGTTCAGCGTGGGCAACGTAGCGACCGTCTAGCGCGCCCGCGACCACGGTCGTCGGCATTGGAAGCCCGCCGAGGCGGGGCCAGAGAGGATCCATGCGACCGACGCTCAGCGCTCGCAGTGCGCAGGCAAGGTCTGCTGGCGAATTCTTCAAGATCTCGCGCCTCGCCGCCTCACTCACTTCCGCTTCGTCATCGCAGAAGAGCGGCCCGCGCAGCCATGAATCGGCGAACTGCTCAATCGGTTCGGCTTCAATTTGGTCGGCGAGGGCGAGATCGGCCACCAGCCGGGATTCGCGCTCGTCGGCGTTCTCAATGCCAGCTGTGGTCGAAACCAAAACCAGCCGATCAACCCTTTCCGGCGCTGCCAGCGCCAGCTGTAGCGCGATTCGGCCGCCCAGCGAGTAGCCAACAACGCTAAACCGCGCCGGCGGAAGCTCGAGCAGATCGGCGACGCAAAGCTCGTAAGAGATTGGGCGCGCAGAGTGATTTTGGCCGTGTCCTCTCAGATCAACGGCCAGCGGCCGGTAGCGTTCGTCATCGAGCTGCTGGCTAAAGGCGTCCCAAGCGCCCGCGGTAGCAGCGAACCCGTGCAGTAGAAGAACCGTATCCATCGTTAAACCCATCATGACCGCCACCAACGACAGCCACCTGCTTCTGCGCGCCTTCTGCGACGAGCTGGCACGCTGCGGCGTCTGCGCCGCGGTGACGTCGCCGGGCTCTCGGTCGACGCCCTTAGTAGCGGCGCTGACAGCCGACGGCGGCTTCCCGGTCTATTCGCAGATCGACGAGCGCTCGGCTGGCTTCTTCGCGCTCGGCCTGGCAAAGGCAACGGGCCGGCCAGCGGTTCTGGCCTGCACCTCCGGCACCGCCGCCGCAAACTATCTTCCCGCCGTGATCGAGGCCTACGAAGCGCGCGTGCCGCTGATCGTCTGCAGCGCCGATCGCCCGCCTGAGCTGCGCGGAATCGGCGCCGGTCAGACAATTGACCAAATTAAGCTCTACGGCGACAACGTGCTCTCGTTCACAGAGGTTGGGGTTGATCACTTGACGGAGCAGAGCGCTCGCTGGATTCGCTCACTCGCCTGTCGCGCCGCGTGGACGTCGCTTGGCCAGCGCCGCGGCCCGGTCCACCTCAACTTCCCGCTGCGCGAACCGTTGCTGCCTCCAACACCGCTGCCAGAGCCGACCAGCTTCGAACTTGGACGCAGCGACCGGCGCCCGTGGACCGCGCGCGTCGAATCGTTTGGTGACCCTCTTGTAGCCGCTGAGATGCTCGCTCCAATCATCGCCTCCGCGCCGAAAGGGGTGATCGTTGCGGGCCGCGTCGAAGGCGGGCTGAACGGGCCTCGTCTGACTGCGGCAACCGAGGCCTTCAGCGCTGCGAGCGGCTGGCCGATCCTCGCCGACCCGCTGAGTGGCGCGCGCAGCTCGGCGCACTCAATCGCACACTACGACGCGCTCCTGCGCGCCGCGCCCTTGGCGCTGAGCGCACAGCCGACAGCCGTGCTGCGTTTTGGTGACATGCCTACTTCCAAGCCGCTGCGCAGCTGGCTGGAGCAGCTCGACGCGGTTGAGGTTCTCATCGACCCTGAGATGGCTTGGCAGGACCCTTCGCAGCGAACCGACCTAGTGCTAGCGGCGCAACCAGCCGCCGTGCTCGAGCTGTTGGTCGCCGATTGCGAGTTGGCTGATCCGGCTTGGGCGGTCGGCTGGCAGCAAGCCGACGCGTTTGCCAACGAGGCGATCAACGAGCTGCTTGGTGAAGAGCTAAGCGAACCGGCGGTCGCGCGCCAGCTCGGTGCGCAGCTCCCCGCCGACGCAACACTAGTCGTCGCCTCGTCGATGCCGATTCGTGACGTCGAGTCATTCTTTCCCAACCGCGAGCAGCCACTGCGCGTGCTGAGCAACCGCGGCGCCAACGGAATCGATGGAACTATTGCCTCCGCTTACGGCGTTGCCACCGCCAGCGAGGGGGCTACCGTTCTGCTGATCGGCGACGTCGCCTTCGCTCACGACATTGGTTCGTTGCTCAACGCTCGTCGGTTAGGTGCACCGCTGACGATTGTGCTGGTTGACAACTATGGTGGCGGCATCTTTGACTTTCTTGAAGTTTCAGAGCACCAGTCCTTCTACGAACAGCATGTCTTGACGGCAACTGGGCTGAATATTGAAGGCGCGGCGGCAGCGTTTGGACTCCACCTGCTCGCTCCTTCAACACTCGAAGAGTTTGCAGCGGCGCTCGACTACAGCGTCGCGAGCGATGGCACGCAGCTGATTCATCTGCGCACAGATCGCGCTGCCAACGTCGAGCTTCATCGCCAGCTTTGGAACGCAGTCGCAGTAGCGCTAGCCCGCTAGGAGGTTAGGACCGGCTGTAGCGCGGCCAGCTTCACTTCTGTTTCGGCGAGCTCGGCAGCCGCGTCGGAGCCGCTGACCACACCGACACCGGCGTAGCAGCGCGCGACATTCTCGCCGAGCAGCGCGCAGCGCAACGCCACGCAGAACTCGCCGTCACCGTTGAGGTCAGCCCAACCGACTGGGCCCGCGTACCATCCTCGATCGAGCCCTTCAAGCGCTGGGATCAGCAGCGCAGCGACATCGTGAGGTTCGCCTCCGACGGCCGGCGTTGGGTGGAGCACGCCGGCGAGTTCGATCACCCCGATCGGATTACGCAGCTGAGCGCGGATCGGCGTAGCGAGGTGCTGAATATTCACCACCTTCGCGATTGCCGGCTCCTCTGAAGCGGTGACCCAGACGCTCAGTGGCTGGAGCGTTTGAACGATCCTGCGGACAACGATTTGCTGCTCTTCCCGGTCCTTCGTGGAGCGCAGCAACTGCTCGCCAAGGTGGCTGTCGACGGCTGGGTCGGCGCTGCGGCGGGTCGAGCCGGCGAGCGCGAGCGTCGCGACGCGCATCCCTTCACGGCGAACGAGCAGCTCGGGGCTGGCGGCGATCAACGTCTGATCACCGCGTCCGACCGCAAAAACGTGGCATCCGCTGAACGCTTCGCGAAGAACGCCGAAGATTGCTGGCGCAGAGAATGGCTGCACTGAGTGGATCTGGACTTCGCGCGCGAGCACGATCTTCTCAAGCCCTCCTGCCTTAATTCGCTCGACCGCACGAGCAACTGCCCCTTCGTAGTGCTCAGGAGGCATCGTGCCAACAACGCGGCTGCCTTGCAATGGGTCGGGGTCGAGCATTGGCAGTGGGATCTGCTCAAGCGCTCCGGCGCGCGCCGACAGCCGCTCAGCGACCTGCTGGGGGTCGTCGTCGGCGTTGACGACTGCGCTCAGCGTCATCGAGACTTCGTCGCTCCGTCGCGAAATCGAGATCGTCGGTAAGATCAGCGAAGCGGGCTCGAACCCAGCCCAATGCGGTGCACGGCCACCATCGTCGGCGAAAGCAAATCCACCTACTACGACCGGTCCGCCCCCGGCCAGGCCGGAAAGCGAATCGCTCTTCGCGTTACGGGCCAGATTGTTCCAGAGTTTTGCTACCTCTTGGAAGCGATTAACCCCCGTCGCCTCGAGCCGCGTCGCGCAGCCGAGCGTAGCCAGCGCTGCGCGACCACGTTCGGGCTGCTCAAAGCAAAACCAATCTTCGCCAGGCTGGCCTGAGGCAAAAATGACGGCGGTTGGGTCAGTCGCGGCGGGAAGGGCAACGCTGACGGCCGCCACCACACGGTGCTGATTGCCGCGCCGCGCCTCCTTCACCGCGGCGTCGACGTGAGCGAGCAGCCGCTCGTAGTCCGCGCTATTGAGGGAAAAGGTCCCTTGAGCTTGCGATCTGGTTTGTGTCATTCACTCGACATACGGACCACGGCAGCGGTTCGGACTTCTCCGAGTGTTAGGTCTCGTCGCGGCCGCGCGCGATCCCAATCTCGCCGGTGCGCATCATTTCGACGAGCCCAAATGGCTTCAACATCTCGTCAAAGGCAGTGATCTTCTCAGTTGTGCCGGTGACCTCAAAGATCACCGATTCCTTGCTGACATCTACTACCTTGCCGCGGAATACATCGCAGATCTGCATCACCTCAGCGCGCTGCGGCCCTTCGACAATTACCTTGAAGAGCGCGAGCTCACGGGCCAGGCTGTCGCCCGGTTCAAGGTCACGGATCTTGATCACATTTACGAGCTTGTGGAGCTGCTTAGTGACCTGATCTATCGAATGAAGCGCTCCGTCGACGGTCAGTGTGATGCGCGAAATTGCGTCGTCGTTTGTCGGACCCACGGCAAGCGTGTCAATGTTGAACCCGCGCCGCGTGAAGAGTCCTGCGACGCGCGTCAAGACGCCCGGCTTGTTCTCAACCAGGATTGAGAGAATGTGCTTGCGCCCGCTACGCACACCGACACTGGCATGGAGCTGATCGAGACTCAGCGTCTCCGATGTTCCGCCGTCGGCGCTCATTATCCGACCATGTCGCGGGCTGCCATGCCGGGCGAAATCATTGGGTAGACATTCTCTTCTTCAGTTACGCGGACGTCGACGACGACCGGGCCTGGGGTCGCGATCGCAGCGCGGATGTCATCAATCAGGGTCGACTTGTCGGTCAAGCGAATACCGGTCGCTCCGTAGGCCTCGGCGAGCTTTACGTAGTCGGGGTAGTCGCCCATGTGTACGTGTGAATAACGCTTCTCCCAGAACAACTCCTGCCACTGGCGAACCATGCCCAGGCAGCCATTATTCATGATCAGCACCTTGACCGCGATGCCTTCTTCCGAGCAAGCCGCAAGCTCCTGCATATTCATTTGGATTGAACCGTCACCAGAGATCAAGACGACGTCCTGATCAGGGCAGCCAATCTTTGCTCCCATCGCCGCCGGCTGGCCAAAGCCCATCGTGCCGAGCCCGCCAGAATTGA
>SYIT01000094.1 GCA_005798685.1 Actinomycetota bacterium
CTACCAATTCCGCCACATCCGCGTAGCTGACGGCGACAATAGCACCGCGCAGATTGCTATTCTGCGCCTCGCAAGCCGCCATCGTCCAGGGGACTAGGACGCCGCCCTCTCACGGCGGAAACATGGGTTCGAATCCCCTTGGCGGTACTTATTCTGGTGCGCGGCGCGCGATCAAGGCGGCGACGGGCGCGGCGAGAGTTCCTGCAGTTTGCGGCCTGAGATCTCATCGAACGATTTGCCGACCGTTTCGATTCGGAAGATGCGCGTGATCAGCAGCGCCAGCAAGGTGGTACCGGCGACGCAATAGAGCAGCGCGCCGGTGCCAATCGAATCAAGCAGGATCGGAAAGAGAAACACGCCAACCGCGGCGCCAAGCTTCGCGCAGGCAGCCGCGAAGCCGTGGCCTGCGGCGCGAATCTCGGACGGGAAAACCTCGGCCGGGAGCGCATAGGTGGTCGAGTTGGGGCCGGCGTTCATGAAGAAGTTGAAGAGCGCAAAGCCGACCAGCACTAGCGGCAGGTGGGCTTCGGGGCCGCCGCTGAGACCTTCGCTGAAGGCGAGTATCACCAGTGCGATCGTCATCATCGCGAAACCGGCCATCTGCAGCGGCACGCGGCCAACGCGGTCGACGAGCAGGATTGCCGTCAGGAAGCCGAGCGGCAGGAAGACGTCAAGGATCGCCGTCCCTGCAGTTGCCGTGATGTCGTCGGTGAGGAAGTTGGTGTTTGCGCCCTTGACGGCAATCGCTGCAAGCAACGTGGGCGTAAAGATGCCGACGCCGTAGGTCGCGACATCCATCAGGAACCACGGCACGGCAGTGAAGATCGTGCGGCGGATCATGTTCTTCTTAAAGAGTGCCGGTTGGAACAGCGCCTTTATCCCTTCGCCAGGATCCATCGCCTTCTCGCGGTCCTTGTCGGTGATCTTGACCTTCGTGTTGGTGAGTCTTTCGGTGACTTCGATCGCTTCTTCCTCGCGCCCGTTCTGGGCGAGCCAGCGTGGGCTCTCCGGCGTCTTGCGGCGGACGAAGATGATCACCAGAGCAGGGATCGCGCCGAAGCCGAGCATCAGCCGCCAGGCGATGTTGATCTGGGCGTCGGTTGCGTTAGCACCGACTTTATTGGCGACGATCAGCAGGATCACGAGCCCGACAATTGCCGCCAGCAGAATGCCAACGGCCTGCAGACTGAAGGCGCCTACGAGCCAGCGGCCGCGGGCTTTCTTCGGAAGGATCTCAGCCAGATAACTGGCCGCGATCGGGTAATCGAGGCCGATCGCGATGCCAACCATGAAACGGAAGAAGATCAGGAAGCCGATTGAGGGAGCGAAAGCGCAGGCGATCGAGAAGATCACAAAGAGCCAGAGGTCGAAGATGAAGATCCGCCGGCGACCGATCTTGTCTGCCAGCGGACCGAGCAACCCGGCGCCAAAGATCGCGCCGACGATCGCCGCCGCCGAGACGAAGCCGAGCGTTGCTGCGCTGAGGTCGTACTGCGATCTGAGCAGCGGGTTGACTACGCCGATGATGAAGAAGTCAAAGCCGTCGAGCAAGATGCCGAGCGCTGCCAGCAGCCAGAAGCGCTTGTGGCGCTTCGACATTTTCGCGTCATCGATTGCGTGGCCAAGTGAAACCGCTTCGGAGCTCATAAATTTAAGGGCTATCAGCGACGCTGGTGGCGCCGCGGCGCATTCACCAAGTTTTCACCAGCAGGTGACGGGCGACTAACGAAAACGGCCTGGCTCCCAGAGCGGCTCGTCGCCGGCGTTGGCGCCGCGGCTGAGAATAAAGAGCAGGTCGGAGCAGCGGTTGAGGTAACGGATCACCTCCGGGTTGAAATCGTCAACGAGCAGAGTGCGGCGCTCTGCGCGGCGGCAGACGGTGCGGCAAACGTGGAGCTGTGCTGCTGCCGCCGTGCCGCCGGGCAGGACGAAAGATTTCAGCGGCTCGAGCGTGTCGTTGACTTCGTCGCAGCGCTGCTCGAGCCACGTGACCTGCTCGGGCAGTACGCGCAGCCGCTCCTTCGGCGCTTCGCCACCCTTCGCCGGCTGCTCCGGAACGGAGAGGTCGGCGCCAACGTCGAAGAGGTCGTTCTGAATCTGCCGCAGCCAAGTGACGTACTGCTCCGGCATGCCGGCGGTCGTCACGGCGACGCCGATATGGGCGTTCAGCTCGTCCACCGTTCCATAGGCCTCGATCCGCGCGTCAAGCTTCGGCACGCGGCTCATGTCGCCCAGATGGGTCTCGCCATCGTCGCCGAGGCGCGTGTAGATCTTTGTCAAGTTGACGGTCACTGACCATCGAGCCTAGCGAGCGTGTAAGCTCTCTGCGATAAGGGTCGGTGGTGAATGGGAAGTCCGGTGAGAATCCGGCGCGGACCCGCCACTGTGACCGGGTAAGAGTCGTCCACACGCGCACACAGCGCAGCCACTGAGAAGCGACAGCTTTTTGGGAAGGCGTGGAAGTGACGGGCCCGGGAGCCAGGAAACCTGCCTCCGGCCGAAAAGCACATAAACCCTCGTGGAAAGGGGTTGCTCGATGAGTAGAAGTTCGTTTGTGAGAATACTCGCGCCCGCTGCTGTATTTGTAATTGCCCTCTCGGCTTCGGCAGCGGCAGCGACCAAGGTCAACGTTCGAGTTGAAGGGGCGAAGGCGACGCTCTTTGAAGGCGATGTCTCGGTTGGCCCCGGGAGGTTGACCTCAAACCGTGGCAAGGACCGCGGTTCGCACCTTTGTAACGTCGCCGCCAACGGCGGCAACGGTGCGCCGGCGGCAACCCCAACGCGCGCCCTGCTGGCCGCCGCCGAGCTACCGCTCGGTGACAGGCTGGGGCCGCTTGGGCTTGAGTGGTACGGCTCGTTTAATGACTTCCTCGTCGGCTCCATTGGCGGCGAAGCTCCAACTGGGGACAACTACTGGGAGCTTTCGGTCAACTGGCAGGTTGCCGAAGTTGGCGGCTGCGGCGTCGCGCTGAAGAACGGTGACGAGGTGCTCTGGGCCGTCTCCAATGGCTCCACGCCCGCGCTGCGGCTCGACGCTCCTGCCGTGGCCCGCAAGGGCCGCCCTTTCAACGTCCGCGTGACCAGCGGGGCAACTGGCAAAGCAGTCGCCGGCGCCCGTGTTGGCGGCGCAACGACCGGTGTCAATGGATTCGCGCGGTTGACGCTCCGGAGCGGCTCAAAACGAGCTCTCGGCGCGACAAAGCGCGGCGCGATCCGTTCGAACGTTGAGTCGATAGTTCTGCGCTGACCCAATGAAGCGCTATCTCATCGCACTGCTGGCCGCGTCGCTGCTCGCGACGCTGGCCGGTGGCTGCGGCGCCGGCGCCGGGCCCGGCGACGGCAGCGTCGAGCTGACGGTAAGCCGCGACTTTGGGCGGATTGTGATGCTGCAGCGTTCGCTGAGCGGGCTTCCGGAGTCGGAGACCGTGATGCGTCTGCTAAGCGATAATGCAAAGACCGAAACGAGCTACGCCGGGGGTTTCGTTGACTCTGTCAATGGGATTAGCGGCGGCCAGTCCGGTGGAAGGTCGGTCGACTGGTTCTACTTCGTCAACGGCAGTGAAGCACCGCTCGGCGCCGCCTCAACGAAGGTCCGTGACGGCGACAAGATTTGGTGGGATTGGCGTGACTGGAGTGAGTCCGAGCACGTAGCGGCCGTCGTCGGCTCGTTCCCCGAGCCTTTTCTGCACGGCCCGGGGACGGAGAAACGGCTGCCGGTCCGCGTCGAGTGCGTGGAGATTGAGTCGGCGCCCTGCAAACAGGTTTCAAAGATGCTCGCCTCGCTCGGCGTGCCCGTCGCGACCGGGCTCTTTCGCGCTTCGGTTACAGAGGAGACGCTGCGGGTGATCGTCGGCCAGTGGGCGGCGCTGCGCGAGGATGAAGCGCTGCTGCAGCTCGAAAGTGGGCCGGGCGCCAGCGGCGTTTACGCGCAGCCAACTTCAGATGGGCGCCAGATCGATCTTCTGAACGCGCGCGGCAGAACGGTTCGCTCGCTCGGGGCTGGCGCCGGGTTGGTGGCAGCGACCGCGGTAGGCGCGCAGCCGCCGGTGTGGGCGATCACCGGCACCGACAGCGTCGGCGTCGCGGCCGCCGCTGCGGCCTTCAATGAAAAGCAGTTGCGCCGCCGTTACGCGGTCGCGCTGGAGCCAAGGTCGCAAACTGAGCTAAGCCTTCCGCTGCCGGGCGGCGCGAAGTGAATGCAGGCTCCAACAGCACGGTTCTGCTGCGCGCCCGGTCATCGGTCTGCGCGCTCTACGGCTTTGCGCTCGTGGCGTTCGCGTTGGCTTTCACGCACCCGCTGATCCTGCTCGCGGTCGCCGCAGCGACCTTCGGCGCGGCGCGGCTGAGCGGCGTTCAGCGGCAGCTACGCGGCGCCGTCCGCTTCGCGATTCCGCTCGCCTTGATGCTGGCCGTGATCAACGGAATCTTGATCCGCGACGGCGTGACGGTGCTCTGGCGCTTCGGTGAGCTGCCGCCCTTCGGCCAGCTTGACCTGACCGGCGAAGCGTTTGCCTACGGCTTTTTGCTCGCTCTGCGCGTCGTCGTGATAATTGCTGCCACTGCGCTGCTGGTGGCAATCGTTGATCCCGACGATGTGCTGCGGCGGATGCGCCGCTCGGCCTTCCGCTCGGCTTTGACCGCTGCGCTGGCAACGCGGATGATCGGCGTTCTCACTCGTGACGCGCGGCGGATGGATCAGGCGCGGCGCTGCCGGCCGGACGCTGGCGGCAGCGGCCGCCGCGCGCAGCTGCTGATGGTCGGCTCCGTTGCCGCTGGCGCGCTTGACCGCGCCGTTGACGTGGCAGCAACATTGGAGCTTCGCGGCTACGCGACGCGCGTGGCGCCGCCTCGTGGCGACATTCTTCCCTACTCGCGCGCCGACCGCGCAGTACTGGCCGCGGCTTTAGGACTGATCGCGTTGCTCTGTGTCGGTGTTGGCGTTGGATTGGCCCACTTTGAGCCCTATCCGCGGATCACTGCCATAACCGGAGCTACAGAGCTGCTGTACGCGGCCCTGATCGTGCTGACGGCGCTCGCCGCGCCGCTGATCGGGGAGCGAGGCAGAAGGCGATGAGCGCACTTGTTTTCGAGCGCTTCTCATACAGCTATCCGGGTAGTGATCGGCCGGCCCTGCGTGAGCTTTCACTGACCGTTGAACCAGGTGAGTTCGTCGTATGCGCCGGCCTCTCGGCCTCCGGAAAATCGACGCTGCTGCGCGCCGCCAGTGGCCTTGTCCCACACTTCCATGGCGGCGAGGCGAGCGGCAGCGTAATCGTTGGCGGGATCTCCACGCGCGAGCATGGCCCGGGCGGTTTGGCGCAGGTTGCGGGGACGCTGCTGCAGGACCCAGAGACTCAAGTTGTGATGCAGACGGTCGGCGCCGAGCTGGCATTCCCACTCGAGAACCGC
Organism: Actinomycetota bacterium; assembly: GCA_005798685.1. Taxonomy (GTDB): domain Bacteria; phylum Actinomycetota; class Thermoleophilia; order Solirubrobacterales; family Solirubrobacteraceae; genus F1-60-MAGs163. The sequence goes on from SYIT01000094.1 coordinate 5,410, forward strand.
GGCCTCTCGCGCGCCGCGGTAGCGCGCGGCGTTGAGGAGATTGCGTTGACGCTCTCAATCGCCACATTGCTTGAGCGCCCGGTTGATCAGTTGTCCGGCGGTGAGCTGCAGCGCGTGGCGCTCGGCGCCGCGCTCGCCGCGCGGCCCTCACTCGTGCTGCTGGATGAGCCGACCTCGCAGCTCGACCCCGTATCCGGTGATGAGCTGATCTGGATTCTGCGCCGCCTCAACGAGGAGTGGGGGACGGCGGTCCTGCTGGCCGAGCACCGGCTCGAACGTTGCCTCGCCCACGCCGACCGCGTGCTGGTGCTGAGCGACGGTGAATTGGTCTGTGACGCGCCGCCCCGCGAGATGCTCGGCTGGGCCGGAGAACATCAACCGGCGCTGCAGACGCCGGCCGCACGGCTCTTTGAGCGCGCCGGGCTGCGGCCGCCGCCGGCCGGGGTGAAGGAGGCGCGGGCGACGTTGCAATCGCACGGGCTGCTCGATCCTGCCGCTCCACTCACGGCCGTCGAACCAGAGCGAAAGCCAGGGCGGCCGCGCCGGCCACGCCGGGCACAACCGGCCGCGCAGTCGGCTTTAAGCTGCCGCGGCCTGAGCTTCGACCTGCCCAGCGGCGCTGCGGTTCTGCGCGGTCTTGATCTGTCGCTCCAACCGGGCGAGCGGACTGCGGTGATGGGTCGCAACGGCGCAGGCAAGTCAACGCTGCTGAGAATCCTTGCCGGGCTGCAAGAGCCAACAGAGGGCAAGGTCTCAAGTGAGGGCCGTGTTGCCTTGCTGATGCAGAACCCCGGTGACTATCTGATCCACGAGCGCGTTGACGGAGAGGTGGGCGCCGAGGCGCTGGCTGAGTTCGGCCTCGAAGACGTAGCTGCCAGCCACCCGCGTGACATCTCGGGCGGGCAGCGCCAGCGGCTCGCTCTGGCAATCGTGCTGAGCGGCGATCGGCCGAGCGTGGTGCTGCTCGATGAACCGACGCGAGGAATGGATCGCGCCGCCAAAGGGGATCTGATCGCGCGGCTGAACGCGCTTTCGGCGGCCGGCACCGCAGTGCTCGTGGCAACGCACGACACCGAGCTGGTCGCGGCGGTGGCCGAGCGCGTGCTGCTGCTGTCCGGCGGGCGGATCGTCGCCGACGCGCCTACCGCCGAGGTTTTGAGCGGCGGGTGGCACTTCGCTACCGAAACGGCACGGGTGCTCGGCGGCCAAGGCCAGGCATGTACGCCTGAGCAGGGCGGCGCGCTGCTGCGCGCGCGAATGACGATCGAGGCGGCGCCATGAACTGGGAGTTCGCAGCGCTGGCAATTCTCGCCGCCGCATTGATCAGCGGTTTCGCTTGGTACGAGCGAACGCACCCGGGCTCACGGATGCTCGCGCTGGTCGCAACGCTCGCCGGCCTGGCGGCGATAGGGCGAATCGCTTTTGCGCCAATCCCGAACGTCAAACCAACGACCGACATCATCTTCATAGCCGGCTTCGCGCTCGGCGGCGCGCCGGGCTTTGTCGTTGGCGCGGTCGCGGCGCTGTCTTCCAACCTACTTTTTGGCCAAGGGCCATGGACACCGTGGCAGATGGTTGCTTGGGGGCTCTGCGGCGTCTTCGGCGCGATCATCGGGCGGGTCAGCGGCCAGCAGCTTGGCCGCATTCCGCTGGCGCTTCTCTGCGGCGTCGCCGGACTCGGCTTCGGGGCGGTAATGGACGGCTCGATCTGGGTCACCTACGCCGGTGGGCAGGGGATCACGCAGTACCTCGCGATCTCAGCCACCTCTTTGCCGTTCAACATCGCCCATGCGCTCGGCAACGTCGTCTTCGCCTTGGCCTTCGGGCCGGCGCTGCTGCGCGCCGTGATGCGTTACCGCACGCGACTCGAAGTTAGCTGGAGCGACGCGCCTCCAAGCGGCGCGGCAGCTGAGCGAGTCGCCAGCGCGCCACTAGCCGCCATCGCCGTTGCGCTCGTCGTTGCCGCGGCAGCGGTCGTTCCGGCCAGCGCGCAGGCGGCCAGCGCGCCGCTGCGCGCAGCGCGCTATCTCGCTTCAGTCCAGAACAGTGACGGCGGCTGGGGTTTTTCGGGCGGTTCGCGCACGACAGCCGTAGCTACGTCGTGGACGATCATCGGCCTCGCGGCTGCCGGCTACGACCCGCTCAGCGCCCGGCGGCGTGGCCGCTCGCCGAAAGGGCTGCTTCGCGGCTGGGCGCTTCGCGCAAGGACGACGGCCGATATCGAGCGGACGGCCCTGGCGCTCGCGGCTGCTGGTCTCAGCCCATCAACCGGCGGCCTGATGACCAGACTGGTGCGCAGCCAGCGGGCAGACGGCTCGTTCGCAGGCTTGATTAACCTGACCTCCTACGGCCTGCTCGCCTTGCGCGCTAGCGGCCGCCGCGCTCGCAGCAGCTCGGTTCGCAAAGCGGCCTGGTGGATTACGCGGCGCCAAAATCGTGACGGCGGCTTCAACTTTAGGCGGCGCGGAGGGGCCAGTTCGATCGACGACACGGCCGGCGCGCTCCAGGCAATCGCCGCCGCCGGGCTCAGGCGCGGAAGCGCAGCGCAGCGAGCCGTCCGCTACCTTGCGGCTCGTCAGAACGGCGACGGTGGCTATCCGTTAATGCCCAGCGGACGATCAAATGGACAGTCGACGGCGCTAGCGGTTCAGGCGCTCGTTGCCGCCGGCCGAAACCCTGATCGGCAACGCCGCCGCGGCGCGCACTCGCCACTGAGCTATATCCGTGCGCTGCAGTCCTCCCGGGGTTCAATCCGCTACGCACGCTCCAGCGCCGCAACACCGGTTTGGGTTACATCGCAGGCGCTCGCGGCGCTCGCCAAGCGGCCGCTTCCAATCCGGATCATCCGCCGGTGAGCGCCTCCGCGCCATTAGCGGCAGGCGTAAGTCGCCGACGCCACCCGATCGTCTAGCTTTCGATAGCCCGAATGCGTATCGCCGTCCCGACAGAACACGACGCCGGCGAGCGCCGGGTAGCTCTAGTCCCTGAAGTCGTGCGCAAACTGAGCGGCCGCGGGATCGAATTGGCCGTTGAGCGCGGCGCCGGTGAGCGAGCGCTGATAAGCGATGCAGCCTTCGAAGAGGCTGGCGCCGTACTAATCGATGGCGGCGACGTTTGGAAGTCGGATGCCGTGATCACAATTGCTCCGCCTAAGCCTGAGCAGATCTCGGCAATGACCGAAGGCGCTGTGCTGATCGGCTTCCTCGCGCCGCTGACGAGCGCCCCGACCGCGGCCGCCGCGCGTGACGCGCAGGTGACCGCCTTTGCGATGGAAGCGGTTCCGCGCATCAGCCGCGCGCAGGCGATCGACGCGCTCTCCTCGCAGAGCAACGTTGCCGGCTACGAGGCCGTGATTCTTGCCGCCGAGGAGCTGACGCGCTTCTTCCCGATGCTGATGACCGCCGCTGGCACAATTCCGCCGGCCAAGGTTCTCGTCCTCGGGGCCGGGGTCGCCGGTCTGCAGGCGCTGGCAACCGCTCGCCGTCTTGGAGCAGTCGTGACCGGCTACGACGTCCGCCCGGAGGTCGCCGAGCAGGTTGAGTCTCTTGGCGCCTCATTCCTTGACCTTGGCATCGAGGCTTCCGGTAAAGGCGGCTACGCGCGCGAGCTTTCGGGCGAAGAGCGTGCGGCGCAGCAGCACGCGCTGAACGAGGCGATCGCAGGCTTCGACGTTGTGGTCACAACGGCGCTCGTTCCCGGCCGCCCGGCGCCGAAGCTGATCTCGGCAGCGGCGGTCGAGGGGATGCGCGCCGGCTCGGTGATCGTTGACCTCGCCGGTGAGAGCGGCGGCAACTGTGAGCTAACAGTTGCCGGCGAGAAGACGATCATCCACGGAGTCACGATCCTCTCCCCGCTCAACCTTCCGGCGCAGATGCCAGAGCACTCATCGCAGCTCTACGCGCGCAACGTTCTCGCGCTGCTTGACCTGATGATCAACGATGGCGAAGAGGGCGCGGCGGCGACGCTGGAGCCGGACTTTGAGGATGAGATCATCAGCGGAGCCTGCATCGCCAAGAGCGGCGAGATTGTCCACCCCGGAGCGAAGGCGGCGGTCGAAGACGCCGCCAGCGCATAGGAGGCCGCAGCCGTGTTCATCACCAACGTCGCAATTCTCGTGCTAGCCGGTTTCGTTGGCTATGCCGTGATCTCAAAAGTTCCCAACACGCTTCACACGCCACTGATGTCGGGCACCAACGCGATTCACGGGATCGTCGTTCTCGGCGGCATCATCGTGCTCGGGCTCGGCGAAGATTTGAGCCTGCTCGACAAGGGCCTGCTGATGGTTGCGATCGTCTTTGGCACGATCAACGTCGTTGGCGGCTTCCTCGTTACCGACCGCATGCTGGAGATGTTCAAGAGCAAGCCGGCGCCGACCAAGCCGGACGATGAGGAACAGCCATGAGCCCCGTGCTCGCGACCTCCTTCATTCATTCCGGCGACCTGATCGCCGTCCTTTACATCATCTCGTTCAGCCTCTTTATTTATGGCCTCAGTGGCCTGACCGGGCCGCGAACGGCTGTCCGCGGCAACCGCATCGCAGCGGTCGGCATGGCGCTCGCGGTGCTTGCGACGTTCCTGATCGAAGGAATGGGAAATTGGGTGCTGATTATCATCGCGCTGATCATCGGCACGATCATCGGGATCCCTTCGGCGCGCAACGTCAAGATGACGGCCGTGCCGCAGATGGTGGCGCTCTTCAACGGTGTTGGTGGCGGCGCCATCGCGCTGATCGCATGGGCCGAGTTTAATGACAGCGCTGGCTTTGCCGATAAGCCGCTGACCTTCATCATTCCGTCGCTCTTTGCGGCGATAGTCGGCTCGGTCAGCTTCTGGGGTTCAAACGTCGCCTTCGCCAAGTTGCAAGAGATTCTGCCGGGGCGCCCGATCGGGGCTGGTCGGCTTCAGCAGCCGCTTAACCTGGTGCTGCTGCTGGTTGCAGTCGGCTCGGCCGTTGCGATCACCAGCGGTGAGACGGCGACGATCTACATCCTCGTGTTGCTCGCGGCGTCGGCGCTGCTCGGGCTCTTCGTAG
>SYIT01000095.1 GCA_005798685.1 Actinomycetota bacterium
ACAACCTCGGCAACCGCTCCAACGCCTCGAGCGAAGTTGAGTACGACGGAGCGATCGCGCGAATGGTCGGCGCGCCGGGGCGCGGCGTGCCGACGATCATCGAGATGGTCGCGCACACGCGGCTCGACTGCGTCCTTGGTGGCGCCGCCGGGATGCGCAGCGCTGTCGCCCAGGCAACCTGGCACGCAGCTCACCGCGCCGCCTTCGGCAAGCAGTTGATCGACCAGCCGCTGATGACGAACGTGCTCGCCGACCTGGCTCTGGAGTCAGAGGCCGCGACGGTGATGGCGATGCGGCTGGCGCGCGCCTATGACGAAGCCGAGAGCGACCCAGCAGCTGCGCAGTTCAAACGGCTCGCAACTGCGGTGTCGAAATATTACGTCTGCCAGCGCGCGCCGCAGCACGCCTTCGAAGCGATGGAGGTGCTCGGCGGCGGCGGCTACGTCGAGGAGTCAGGAATGCCTCGGCTCTACCGCGAAGCGCCGCTGAACTCAATCTGGGAAGGCTCCGGCAATGTGATCGCGCTCGACGTGCTGCGCGCGCTGCGCCACGAGCCCGAGTCGCTGGAGGGCTTCTTCGTCGAGATCGGCCGCGCTGAAGGGGCCGACGCGCGGCTCGATCAAGCAATCACACGGCTTCGCAGCGAATTTGGAAACGGCGACGAACTCGAGTTCCGTGCCCGCACGATAGTCGAGCAGATGGCGCTGGCGCTTCAAGGCGCGCTGCTCGTTCAGCACGCTCCAAGCGCCGTTTCCGACGCCTTCTGCGCCGCCCGACTGGCAGCAAACCGCGGCCTCAACTACGGCGGTTTGCCAAGCGGCGTCGACGCCGTAGCGATCGCTGCGCGCCACACGCCACAAGGCTGAACTCAACCCTGCGAGAATAAGTAGATGTTCGGTGAGCGCTCAATCAAGCTGTTCAGCGTCTTTGGCATCCGCGTCGGCGCCAATCCGAGCTGGTTCATCTTTCTCTTCCTGATGATCTACTGGCTCTCGGGCTACTTCAGCGACATTCTGATCGGTTCCACGAACACGCTCTCATTCGGCATCGCGATCGCCGCCACGCTGCTCTTCTTCATCTCGCTGCTGCTGCACGAGCTGGGCCACGCGCTGGCGGCGCGCCGCGAAGGGATCTCCACTTCGGGGATTGATCTCTGGCTCTTCGGCGGCGTCGCCAAGCTCTCGCGCGACTCGGACTCGCCAGGAGAGGAGTTCAAGGTTGCCGCCGCCGGGCCAGCTGTCACGGCGCTGATCGTCGTCGCCTGTATCGCGGTAGCGGCCCTCGCCTCGCAGACAACAAGCGTGATCGACACCGCGACCTTCAGCGCAATCTCAACGTCGCCATTCACTGCCCTTATCGGCTGGCTGGCGATGGTCAACGTCGCGCTGCTGCTCTTCAACCTCGTCCCCGCCTTCCCGCTCGACGGCGGGCGGATCGCCCGCGCAATCGCCTGGAAGGTGACAGGCGAGCGCGGCAAGGGAACACGTTTTGCCGGCTACCTCGGCCAGGGATTCGGCGTAATCATGATTGGCCTCGGCTTTTACGCACTGATGCGAGGCGATGTTGTCTCTGGACTTTGGTTCGCGGTGCTCGGCTGGTTCCTCGCCTCGGCAGCGCGCGGCGCGGTCGCCAGCAGCCGTTTTACCGACGAGATCGAGGGAATCACCGTAGCCGACGTGATGGACTCGGAGCCGATCGCGATCCCCTCGGCGACGAGCGCAATCGATGCAGACGAGCAGTTCTTCGCCCGCTTCCAGTGGCCTTGGTTCGCGGTCGTCGATCAGCTTGGCCGCTTCGAGGGAATCCTTAAGGCCGAAGCTGTCGACGCAGAGATCCGCGCTGGCAGGCCAGCCACGCCGATCGGCGATCTGCTCGACGCGGAGGCCAGCGAAGCCAGCGCCGTGGCGCGCGAAGCGCCAATCGAAGCGCTGCTGACAATCGACGCGCTCAAACGGATCGGCGCGGTGCTCGTAGTCGACAGCGATAGTCGCCTCTGCGGCGTCGTCACCGCCCAGCAGCTCGAGCGCGCATTGACCGCCGCCGTCCCTCACAGCTCTTAAACACGAGACGGTCGCGTACGATCGGCCGCCTGATGGAACTCCCCGTCCTATACGCGATGCGCTCGTCGCTCTACTCGGCAAAGGCGCGCTGCTACCTGATCAAGCAGAGGATCGAATACATCGAGCGCCCTCCCGGCGACCCGCGATTCCCAGCCGAGGTAGTTCCCCAGATCGGCCGCTGGATCATTCCCGTTCTCCAAACGGCAGACGGCGAGCTGATCCAAGACACCTGCGACATCATCGATTACTTCGACGCCGAGATGCCGCCGGAGCGCTCCGCGAAGCCACCGGCGGGCCTTCAGAACATCGTTACTCGCGTGCTTGAGATGTTCGGCAGCGAAGGGCTGATGCGGCCGGCGCTTCATTATCGCTGGAACTTCGACGGGCTCAATATGCCGTTCGTCGGCGAGGACTTTGGCCGCGGCCTGATGCTCGCCGGCGGTTCATCCGATCGATTGTCAACCTTTGACTTCGGGCCCGAGATAGGCGGCAGCGATGACGCGGCCGCGCGAGCCAAAATCTCGCAGTTTGCCGCCGACCGAATGCGCGCGCTGACGCTCGACTTTGGCGTCAACCCGGAGACGATTCCCGAGGTCGAGCGCTCGTACCACGAGTTCCTCGCGCTGCTCAGCGCCCACCTCGAGATGACTCCGTACCTGCTCGGTGGCCGCCCAACGCTCGGCGACTTTGGCTTGATTGCCCCGCTCTACGCGCACCTCGCGCGCGACCCCGAACCGTCGCTGATCATGAAGCGCGATGCGTGGCCGGTCTGGCGCTGGGTTGAACGGATGAACTCGCCGGTCACCGACAGCGGCGAATATGGTGAGGTTCCGTTTGAGCTCTTCGCTGACGACGCGATCCCCGAGACGCTGACGGCGCTGCTCGCATATATCGGCCGCGAGTTCGCTGCCGAGGTGGCGGCTCACGTCGGTTTCATCGACAACTGGCTCGAACAGAACGACGAGGTCGCAAAGGGCGACGTGGTCGGCGGCAAGCCTTACAAGCGCTCGCTGGGGCTGGTGACTTGGAACTGGCGCGGCTACGAGATAAAAACCAACGCGATCCCATACCGGCTTCTCCACCTGCAGCGAATTCAGCAAGCCTTCTATGCCGCCGATCCGCCAGCGCAGGACGCGGCGCGTGAACTGCTAGGCGACGCCGGGCTCGGCGGGCTGCTTGAGCTGAAGGCTCGCCGCAGAGTGGTTCGCTCCAACAACCTCGAGCTTTGGGGCGCTGCGCAACAAGCAATCATTCCCGCCTAACTGCGGAAGGACGTTCCAGCGCGCCCACTGGCGCCGGTGCCGTGACCCTACCCAAGGCTTGTGCCGTATACCATTGAGCAGCAGCGGAAGCGCTTTTTGGCAGACTTCCGCTGGCCATGAAACACAACCCCACAACGGAGCTATGCCCGCACACGACGTATTGATCATCGGAGCCGGTCTCGCAGGTCAGCGCGCGGCGATCGCCGCCGCCAAGACCGGCGCCACGGTCGCAATCCTCTCCAAGGTTCACCCCGTTCGCTCGCACTCCGTTGCCGCAGCAGGGGGCATCAACGCCGCGATCAACCCCGTTGATGACTGGCGCTCTCACGCCTACGACACAATCAAGGGCTCCGACTTCCTCGGCGATCAGGACGCGATCGAGATCATGTGCCGTGAGGCCCCGGCAGAAGTGATGTGGCTTGAGCACGCCGGTGTAACGTTCCACCGCAACGAGAAGGGCGAGATGGACCTGCGCGCCTTCGGCGGCGCCTCAATGAAGCGCACCGCCTACGTTGCCGACATCACCGGCCAAGCGCTGCTTCACGTTCTGTACGAGCAGCTAATGAAGCATCACGAAGTGATTGACCGCTTTGAAGAGTGGTTTGTGACCTCGCTGATCACCAGCGAGGACGGCGAATGCGTCGGCGCAGTTGCGCGCGAGATCCGTAGCGGCAAGCTTGAGACCTTCACCGCTAAGAGCGTGATTCTCGCCTCCGGCGGTGCTGGCCAGTGCTTCTCCCCTACTACCAACGCTTTGATCTGCACCGGCGACGGGATTGCCCAGGCCTACCAAGCCGGCGCTCCGCTGATGGACATGGAGATGATTCAGTACCACCCCACGACGCTGGCCGAAAACGGCTTCCTGATTACTGAAGGCGCTCGCGGTGAAGGCGCCTACCTGCTCAACTCCGAAGGCGAGCGCTTCATGGAGAAGTACGCGCCGAACAAGATGGAGCTGGCCTCGCGTGACGTCGTCTCGCGCGCCGAGCAGACAGAGATTCTCGAAGGGCGTGGCGTCGGCCCCGACAAGCAGGGGATCATTCTCGACATAACCGTCGTGCCGCGCAAGCGCACGCTCGAAGCGCTGCGCGAGATCGTCAATATTGGCAGGGACTTCGCCGGCGTCGACATCACGCGCGAGCCGATCATCATTCAGCCCGGAATGCACTACATCATGGGCGGCGTTAAAACCGACATCAATGGCGCGACACCGCTGCCGGGCCTTTACGCGGCCGGCGAAGTGGCCTGCGTCTCAGTTCACGGCGGCAACCGCCTGGGCGCCAACTCGCTGCTCGACACCTTGATCTTTGGGCGTCGCTCGGGCGAGCACGCCGCCGAGCGAGCGCTCTCAATGGCGATGCCGACCGTCTCCAACGAGCGACTTGAGAGTGACCGCGAAATGATCGCCGAAATCCTCGCTCGGCCGAAGAGTGGCCGCCGCGTATCCGAGATCAAGCATGAGCTGGGAACGACGATGAACCGCTACGCCGCCGTTTACCGCGACGAAGCCGGGCTGCAGAGCGCGCATGAGATCATCCGCCGCCTCAGAGAAGAGTCGAAGACTGCATTCGTTGACGACAAGGGCGCGGTCTTCAACCAAGATGTTCTGGGAGCAGTTGAACTCGATTACATGCTCGACTGCTCGGAGGCAATAGTCGTCGCTTCGCTGGAGCGCAAGGAATCACGCGGTGCTCAGTTCCGTACCGACTTCCCCGAGCGCAATGACGCTGAGTGGCTGAAGCACATCGACGTTTCGCGCAACGGGGGCGACGCGCCGAAGATCTCCTACTCAGAGGTCACGATCACCGACTGGCAGCCGGAAGCCCGCACCTACTAGGACCACCGCACGAGAAAGAGATAATGGCCGAATTCAAGCTGAAGATCCGACGCTACGACCCGGCAACAGGGGCTGCGCCTTACTGGGACGAGCACACCGTTGATTTAGAGCCGCACCGCTCAGTCCTCGAAGGAATTCTCCAAGCGCGCGACGGTAGCGATGGGTCAATCGGCGTTCGGTGCTCTTGCCGCTCAGCGATCTGTGGCTCCTGCGGCGTGCGCGTCAATGGCAAGCCCGGCCTCGCCTGCCATACCCACCTCGACGATGCGCTCGCCAGCGCCGGTGAGGATGGCGTGATCGAGGTTGAACCGATGGGCAACATGCCGATCATCAAGGACTTGATCGTCGACATGGACGCCGTCCACTGGAAGAAGATCCAGCGCGTCACGCCATGGCTGATCGGCAAAGAGCCGGTGCCGGAGCGCGAATACATCGTCTCGCGTGAATCGATGATCGACGTAACCCAGTCGATGGCCTGCATTCAGTGCGGTGCCTGCGTCTCCGACTGTCTTTCAATGGAGGTTGATCCGCTCTTCGTTGGCCCCGCCGCGCTGGCCAAGACCTATCGCTTCGTCGGTGACCCACGCGACGCCGCGCACGAGCAGCGGCTGAAGGATCTCGGCGAGGACAAGCACGGGATTTACGACTGCACGCACTGCTTCAAGTGCATCGAGGCCTGCCCCAAGGGCGTTGCGCCGATGAACCAGATCATGCGCCTGCGCCGCATCGCCGGCAACGACTTCCAGATCAAAGACCGCAACAACGGTGAGCGTCACGAGGCAGCTTTTGTTAAAAACATTGAGAAGAACGGCATCCTCCACGAGGCCGACCTGCTGCCTGACTCATACGGCGGCAAGTTCCACCCGCGGGCAGTACCTGAGCTGATCTCAAGCTTGCCAATCGTGATGACGGCGCTATTGCGACGCAAGATGACTCCGGCTAAGGCACTGCTCCACCCGCACAAAGCATCGGACGGCGTGAAGAAGATTTTTGAAGTCGTTGAGGGGCGCGATCAGCGCAACGAATTCAATCTCTACATCAGCGGCACCGACGCAAACAACGAGGGAACGGATGATGTCGCTGAGAAGATCGAAGTAGCTGAGCCAGCTGGCGTCGCAGCAGACGGCAGCGAAGGCTCGAGCGCATAAGCGAACTAAGGGGAATCATGAAAGTTGCCTACTGGCCCGGCTGCGTAAGCCGGGGTTTCACGTCCGAACTGCACGGCTCGATGGCTGCCGTCGCGCCGATGCTGAATATCGAGCTGGTTGAACTGGACCGCGCGAGCTGCTGCGGCGCAGGCGTCATCGCTGAGCACAGCCAAGAGCTCGCTGACACGCTCAACGCCCGCACTTTTGCGCTTGCTCAGCAGGAGATCACGCAGGGCGCCGACCTGATGATGAACATCTGCTCAACCTGCCAGGGCGCTCAGAGTGAATGCCAGCAGCGGCTTGACGCCAGCGCCGAGTACCGCGCGCAGGTAAACGAGACGCTCGCCGATGAGGGGCTCGAGTATCAGGATGGGATCATCAACAAGAACTTCCTTTGGGTGCTGGTCGAGGACATCGGCCTTGAGCGGCTGGGGAGCCTCGTCCAAAAGCCGCTTACCGACTTGCGCGTCGGCCCATTTTACGGCTGCTACATCGTCCGTCCAACCGACCGGCTTGACATCAACGCCGCGCAGCCGCGCGACGAGTACCTCGGCCAAGTGATCGAGACGCTCGGCGGCATCGTGATCGACTACGCCGGCTCACACAAGTGCTGCGGCTTCCCGATCATCACGATGAACAAAAAAGCTTCACTCGAGCAGGCCGGCCGCCACCTCGCCGACGCAGTTGACGCCGAGGCCGACTGCCTCGTAACGCCCTGCCCGCTCTGCCACCTCAACCTTGACCTGCAGCAGCCGATGGCCGCCAAGCAGGTTGGCCGTGAGCTGAACATGCCGGTACTCCACCTGCCCCAGCTCGTTGGCCTTGCGCTCGGTATCTCACCAGAAGAGCTTGGCCTCCAGCACCACATCGTCAAGCCGACTTCGGTGATCGACTGGTCGCAGGCGGTTGTCGGTGGCGTCGGCGGCTGGTAGCAGCCGCTAACCGACGAGACGGCGGTCGATCGCCAGCTCGGCGATCTGCACGGTGTTGAGCGCTGCGCCCTTGCGCAAGTTGTCACCGACCACGAAGAAGTTGATGCTTTTCGGGTCATCGAGGTCTACCCGTACTCGGCCAACTGCCACCTCGTCGCGCCCGGCCCACTCCAGCGGCGTTGGCGCCTCTTCGACGACCAGGTTCGGGAACGCGGCCAGCGCGCCTCGTGCGGCGGCGAGCTCGACCTCGCGCTCGAAGCTGGCGCGAATCTCAATCGCGTGGCCAACCATCACCGGAACGCGCACGCAGGTCGGGCTGACCTTAAGGCCGGGCAGGTCGAGGATCTTGCGGCTCTCGTTCTGCAGCTTCATCTCTTCGTCGGTGTAGCCGTTCTCCTCAAGCGCACCGAGCATCGGCACGACGTTGTAAGCGAGCGTGTTGGCGTGAACCTCGGGCGTGACCTTGCGGGCCGCCTGCTCCCCATCGCTGATGAGAAGGTCGACGTCTTGATGCAGCACCGGAACCTGCGCCGCCAGCTCATCGATGCCGCTGCGCCCGGCGCCGCCTGCTGCTTGATAACTGGTGGCAACTATCGCGGTCAGGCCAAACTGATCGTGCAGCGCTTTCAGCGGCAGCATCGCGACCATCGTCGTGCAGTTCGGGTTGGCGACGATTCCTTTCGACGCGTCGGCGATCGCGTCGGGGTTAACTTCGCTGACGACGAGCGGCACCGCGTCATCCATCCGCCAGGCAGAAGAGTTGTCGACGACGAGCGCGCCCGCGGCGGCGAGCTGCGGCGCCCACTCGCGGGAGGTTGAGCCACCGGCTGACAAAAGCGCAAGGTCGAAACCGGCAATCGTCTCAGCGCTGAGCGGCTGAACCTCGCCGTAGCCTTCGAGTACGCTCCCGGCCGAGCGCGCGCTGGCAAACGGGATTACCTCATCGGCAGCGACCGAACGGTCGCTGAGCATCGCCAGCAGCAGGCGCCCGACGGCGCCGGTTGCACCAACGACGGCGATCCTCATGACGGTGGCAGCCCGAACGGCTCTTCGGCGCGGATCGTGTCCTCGCCGCTCAGCTCGAAGGCGCTGTGCAGCGCCCGCACCGCGTCTTCAACGCGCGAGCCAGCGATCACGCAGGAAACCTTGATCGGCGAGGTTGAGATCATCTCGATGTTGATCCCCTCTCCTCCGAGCACGCTGAAGACTTTTGCGGCGACGCCAGGGTGCGACTTCATTCCAGCGCCGATCACCGACACCTTGCCCATCTTCTGGTCGGTCGCGATGTCACCAATCCCCATCTCGCCCTTGAGGCGGTCGAGCGCCTCGTGCGCTGCGCGCAAGTCGTCGCGCGGCACCGTGAACGACATGTCGGCGCGCGTGTCTTTCGAAACAGGCTCGTTCTGAATGATCATGTCGACGTTGACGTTCGCCTCCGCCAGTGCGGTCGCAATTTGGCCGGCGGCGCCAGGTGTGTCGGGCACGCCGATCACCGTGACGCGGGCCTCGTCGGTCGAGTGGGTCACGGCTGTGATTAGTGGATGTTCCATTCTCTGACTCTCCGCGAGGACCACGGTACCGGGACCGTCCTCGAAGCTCGACCTGCAGTGGATACGGACGCCATGGTTGCGGGCGTACTCAACGCTGCGAAGCTGCAGCACGCCTGCCCCTGACGATGACATTTCAAGCATCTCCTCAGAGGAGACGACCGAAAGCTTGCGTGCATCGGGCACGATTCTTGGATCGGCGCTAAAGACGCCCGCAACATCGGTGTAGATCTCGCACTCTTCGGCGCCAAGCGCAGCGGCGAGCGCAACAGCCGTCGTGTCTGAGCCGCCGCGGCCGAGCGTCGTCACGTCCTTCGCCGTTGAAACGCCTTGGAAGCCTGCAACGAGGACGATGTTGTCGTTGTCGAGCGCCTCGCTGATGCGATCGGCGCGGACGTCGAGGATCCGCGCCTTGGTGTGGCTCGTGTCGGTGACGATTCCAGCCTGCGAGCCGGTCAACGAGATTGCCTGGTGGCCAAGGTCGTTGATCGCCATCGCGCAGAGCGCGCAGGAGACGCGCTCACCGGTCGAAAGCAGCATGTCCATCTCGCGTGGATCAGGGTTCTCGGAGACCTCGTAGGCGGTCTCGATCAGGCGGTCGGTCTCTTTGCCGCGGGCGCTAAGGACGGCGACGACGCGGTGACCTTGCTCGCGCCGTGCGACGATCCGTTCGGCGGCACGGCGAAGCCGCTCAGCATCTGCCACTGAGCTCCCCCCGAACTTCATCACGATCGTCGCGTCGGCCATAGCGGCCAAGGATACGAGCGTGCGCGGCCTTTTGGCGGTTGAGTGCGACCGCTCAGACGGCGCGGCGGCCCATCATCGCGCGGCCGAGCGTCACTTCGTCGGCGTACTCAAGGTCGGCGCCGACCGGCAGCCCGGAAGCCAGCCGCGTTACTGCCACCTCCGGCGCTCGCTCGTGAACGCCACGAGCAATCTGCAGCGCCGTCGCCTCACCGGTCGTCGTCGGGTTGGTGGCGAGCACGACCTCGGTGATCTTCGGGTCTGCCGATTCGATCCGCGCGTAAAGCTCGGCGATCTTCAGATCGTCGGCGTCGATCCCATCGATCGGTGAGAGCGCGCCGCCGAGCACGTGGTAGGTACCGCGGAACTCGTGCGTCCGTTCGACTGGAATCACATCACCCGGTTCTTCGACAACGCAGATAATCGTCTGGTCGCGGCGCGCGTCCTGGCAGATCACGCAGCGCGGTCCTTCGGAGAGGTTGCAGCAGACCTCGCAGAAGCCGATCTTCTCTTTGACTTCGCGGATTGCGTCGGCCAGCGCCAGCGCATCTTCCTTTTCGAGCCGCAGGATGTGGAAGGCGAGCCGCTGCGCCGTGCGCGAACCGATCCCCGGCAACTTTGAGAGTTCGGTGATCAGCCGCTGAACCGGTGGCGCGAACACGCGCTAAGGCCCTTCGCGGCCGGGGTCGCCGTCATCGGCAAACTGCGGCTGCTCGTCGTCCGCGGCCGTGTGATCGGCTGGCTCACTGGCCGCCACCGGCGCGGTGACGATCTCCTCGGCGTCGAAGGTTTCGAGCAGCCGATCAACCAGCTCATCGCCAGCTAGCTCTTCTGAGCTTGGCTCCGTTCCAAGGTCACGCAGCTCATAGTCGATCTTGACGCGCACGCCGAGCAGCGATTCCAAAGCCAGCCCGACGACGGTTCGCGCGTCGGCGTTGTCGCCGACCATCCGGCGGTTGAAGGAGTCATCTTCGGGGAAGGCGACGACAAGATTGCCGCCGCGCATCTCAGCCGGCTGCGCCCGCGCCAAAGCGGCAGAGACCATCGGCTGGTCGGGGTTGATCGTCTCCAAAACCGCCGGCCACAGTTCGATGATCTGCTCGATCGTTACCTGAGCGGCCGCGGCTGACGATTGCGCCACCGGCTGTTCGGCCGCTGGCGGCGCTGCGACAGCTGCGACGGCGGCGCTTGCAGCAGGCGTCGCCGGTGCGGGCGGATCGGGTGGCGGTTGAACGGCGGCCGGTGGTTCTGGCGCGGCGACCGCCTCCGCTTCCGGCGCCTTGGCGGCTGGCAACGGCGCGGCAGCAGGCGCACCACCAAGCGCCGCTTCGAGGCGACCAACCCTCGCCAAAAGAGCCTTGCTCGAGGCATCGACCTCGGGCGTCGCAGCCTTAACGAGCGAGAGTTCAAGCTGCGTGCGTGGGTCGGCGCCGTCGCGGATTGCGCGCATCGCCACTCCGAGCAGATCGAGCAGCCGCACAGCGTCGACCTGGTCGACTCGCTGAGCCTGCTCAGCGAGTCGTTCGTCACGATCGGGCGTTACGCGTAGCTCGCTGGGGACGGCGCCGAGCGTGCCGACGACAAGCAGTTCGCGGGCGTGAACCTCAAGGTCGCGGGCGGCGATTAACAGGTCGCGCCCACTCTGCGCCAGCCGGGCCGCAATCTCTAGCTCGGCGCGCGCGTCATGAGCGACGATCGCGTCGAGCGCGCCGAACAGCAGATCATCGTCGGCAACGCCAAGCACTGCGAGAACATCCTCGACCGAGATCGAGCTGCCGGTGTAGGTGACGAGCTGCTCGAGTGTGCCGAGCGCGTCGCGGAAAGAGCCGGTTGCGTGGCGGGCGATCAAAGCGAGCGCGTCGGGGGTGATCTCAATCGATTCGCTCTGCGCCACGCGCGCCAATACGACGGTCAGCTGCTCAACGGTTGGGCGGCCAAAATCGAACCGATGGCAGCGGTCAACGACGGTGTCGAGGATCTTCTGCGGCTCGGTCGTCGCGAGCACAAAGATCGTGTTCGGCGGCGGTTCCTCAAGCGTCTTGAGGAACGCATTCCAGGCCTGCGGCGTAAGCATTTGCGCCTCGTCGATGATGTAAACCTTCGATCGGCCGCTGACCGGCGCGTAGGCGACGCTTTCGCGCAGCTCGCGGATGTCGTCAACCGAGTTGTGCGAGGCGCCGTCCATCTCGATTACGTCCATCGATCCGGCTTGCTGAATCGCCAGGCACGAATCGCAGACGCCGCAGGGCTCGGCCGTCGGGCCCTGCTCGCAGTTGAGGCAGGCGGCGAGGATCTTAGCCATCGACGTCTTGCCGGTGCCGCGCGAACCGACGAAAAGGTAGGCGTGGTGAACATTGCCGCCGGTGACGGCATTGGTCAGCGTACGAACGACGTGCTCTTGGCCAACAACGTCAGAGAAGTTGCGCGGGCGATGGCGACGGTAGAGCGAAGGGGAGGCGGGCACGGGAGCCTTCAGTCTAGAGGGCGCGGCGGCCGTTCGAGCGCCGCTGGCGCACGGAAAAGGCCCAGTTTGTGCCCGTCTCCCAAGTAGGCTGAGGCAATGGAACCGGGTCGGCTCGAAGAGCTCTACGACTGGCTGCGAATTCCGTCGATCTCAACCGGCGGTGGAAAAGCGAGCGATCTTCTGGCTGCCGCCGAGTTTGCCGCAGCGATTGTCCGGCGCGCCGGAGGCGAGGCCGAGCTGGTGACGATCGACAGGGGCAACCCGCTCGTAATCGGTGAGCTACGCGCCCACAGCGAAGGCGCGCCGACAGTGATCATCTACGGCCACTACGACGTTCAGGACCCCGGCCCACTCGATGCTTGGCAGAGCCCGCCGTTCGAGCCCGAGCTGCGTGGCGGGCGGCTCTACGCGCGCGGCGCCGCCGACGACAAGGGCAACTTCTACCCGCTTCTGCTGGCGGCCTGCGAGCTGTTCGAAAGCGGCGAGCTGGCGGTCAACGTGCGCGTTGTGATCGAAGGCGAAGAGGAGGCGGGCGGCGAGTCGATAGCGGCGTGGGTTAAGGCCGACGAGCGCGGCGCCGACTGCGCGATCGTTTTCGACAGCGCGATGGAGGACCCGCAGACGCCAGCGATCACGCTCGGCTTGCGCGGCTGCGTCAGCGTTTCAATCACGGTCAAAGCGCAGCCACGCGACCTTCACTCCGGCCTTTATGGCGGCAGCGTCCAGAACGCACTCCACGTGCTCCAGCAGATCCTCACGCCGCTGCTGCCCGGCGCCGACGGCAACCTCCGCGCAGAGCTGCGTGCCGGCGCCGAGCCACCCTCGGCCGCCGAGCGTGAGTCGTGGGCGCAGCTTCGCTCCGGGCAAGTGGTTCTGGACGAGGTTGGAGCGACACCGCTGGCCAGCGACTCCGGCGAAGACTTCCGCCGCCGCAACGGCGCTGAACCGTCTTTTGAGGTCAACTGGATCGAAGGCGGCGCGGCGCGAACCGTCGTTCCGGCGCAGGCGCGGGCCTATGTAACGCTACGGCTCGCGCCCGGGCAGGACGCGGCCGCGATGCAGACGACGCTCGAGCGGCTGCTGCGCGAGAGAGTTCCAGACGGGGTCCAGTTGGAGATCGAATCGCACGCTGCGACGCCATCGCTCTTTGCCGCCGACCTGCCGGTGGTTGAAATCGCACGTGAGGCAATTGAGCGCGCCAGCGGGATGACGACGGCGCTAATTCGCAGCGGCGGCTCAATTCCGGTAGTCGCCGATTTCGCCGCCGCCGGCATTCCGGTAATCGTCAGCGGCTTTGGCCTTGCCGACGATGAGATCCACGCGCCGAATGAATCGTTCTCATTTGACCATCTCGACCTCGGTGAGCGCTGCGCCCGCGAGCTGCTGCTGGCGCTCGCAGCGCTGCCGCGGGGTTAGATCCAAATGAGCAGCGCACGAGGCAAAGTTCAGGCAACCGCATCGATCGTCGCGCTGGCGGCCATCTCGTGGCTAATCGTCGGCCGCGGCCTTGTCAACTACGACATGCTCTACTCGCTCGTTTGGGCGCGCGAACTAAGCGACGGGCGCACCCTCGAGCTTGGCGCCGCGTTCACACCGACACTTCACCCACTCGGCACGCTTTACGGGATCCTCTTGGCACCGTTTAGCAAGACGGTCGTGGCCGCCGTGCACGGCGTAGCCGCCACCGACATCGTGATCGTCGTCGCCTTTCTCTCGCTCGGTGCACTGGTCTGGCTTACCTACAAGCTCGGCTCGTTTTGGTTTGGACCGTGGGCTGGCGTATTGGCAGCGCTAATTATGATCACGCGGCGGCCACTTCTGGACTTCGGCGCGAGAGCGTTTGTTGACATTCCCTACATCGCGCTCGTGCTTGCGGCGATCTTCGTCGAAAGCCGGCGGCGGCGTGCCGCTTGGCCGGTACTCGCTCTGCTCGCGGTCGCTGGACTCATCAGGCCCGAGGCTTGGGCCTTCTCAGCCGCCTACGTCGTCTATCTCTGGTTCAGCGGCGAGCACCGCCCGCGGCAGGTCGTCGGCTGGCTTGCGATCGCCGCTATCGGGCCGCTCCTCTGGCTACTGGCTGACCAACTGATAACCGGCAATCTGCTCTATTCGCTCACCGACACGCAGCACAATGGGCGCGAGCTCGGCCGCGCAACCGGCCTTGGCGCGCTGATAACGGTTGCGCCGCGCCGGTTCGGTGAGATCCTGCGCGAGCCGGTTCTCTTCGGCGCCCTCGGCGGCCTCGGGTTCTCACTTTGGGCGCTGCGTGAGAGGGTTCGCGCGCCGGTGCTGATTGCACTCGTGGCGCTGGCAGCATTTTCGGTGCTGGCGCTCGCCGGCCTGCCAGTGCTAGGCCGTTACCTGCTGCTGCCATCGGTTATCGGCGCGATCTTCTGCGGCGCCGGCGTCTTCGGCTGGCGTGCGCTGGCTGCGGGCGACCAGCGGCGCAGGCCGTGGGCTTGGTTTGCCGTCGTAACGATCCTGCTGCTAATCGTCTTCACGCCGGCGCAGGTCAGTCGGATCTCAAACTTGCGCTACGCGCTCGAACGCCAAGAGCAGATTCAAGATGATCTTCGCGCGCTCGTCGAGCGCCCCCCGGCGCTAATCAGCCAATCCTGCAGGCCAATCTCGGTCCCCAACCACCGTCCCGTGCCGCTGCTGGCGCTGTGGACCGATCTGCCTGCCGAGCAGATCTACAGCGCCGCCGACAAGCGGCAGCGGTCAGGCGTATTCATCGCCGCCGCAACCGCAAAGGTCGCGAGCGACTACATCCTTGATCCACGCGACCTGAACCGAAGCGTGGCCCCGCCCCCGGCGAACTTCAAACTGGCTGGCGGCAACCGATCGTGGCTGGTCTATCAGCGCTGCGCTACGCCGCCAGGCTGAGCTCCGCGCTTAAGGCGTTGTAACGGTCGGCGTCGTCGTCGTGATCGTTGTCGGCGGTGCCGTCGTCGTCGTGACAGTCGTGTTCGTGATCGTTGGGATCGATTGCGTTGTCGAGGGCGTCTTGCTCTTATCTTCTCCGCCGGTAATCACGATCGCGGCGATCACACCGGCGACGATAATCGCAACAGCGCCCATCACCCACGGCCAAGGGTTGGCCTTCTGCGGCGGCTGACCCTGTTGGTAGCCCTGCTGGGGCTGGTAGCTAGGCTGGTTAGGATCCTGTGGAGGTTGCGTGGCCATTAGGTGTTTCCTTTAGTTGGTGTAGGTGAGCGGGAACTTGGTAGTGATCGTAAGTCCTGAATCGGCGCCGTTTTCAACGCAGGTCCATTTTGCGGTGCTGCCACTAACCGACGGAGTGCACTGCGAACCTTGGACGGTTACCGGCTGCTCGGCCCGCGTGCGGGCGACTCCCTTGACTAGCGCGCTCGCCGCATCACAGCTTGCCAGCGCGGTCTGCGAGCTAGGCACGTCGGTCGCGTTGACGTTCGCGACCGTACTGCCGCCAACAACGCCGGCGATGTTGTTGACAGTGCAGGTTCGCGTGATGTTTATTGGGGCGGTCGTAGTTGTCGTTGTCGTCGTAGGAGCGACCGTCGTCGTCGGGGTCGAGGTCGCCGTCTTCGTCGTCAGCGTCGTCACCGGCGTTGTGACCGAAGCATCGGTTGAGCTCGCCGAATCGCTACCGCCGGTAATCAGGATCGCGACGATCACGCCAACAACGATGATCGCTACCGCACCGAGCACCCAAGGCCACGGGTTGCTGCCGCCACCTTCAGGCGGCTGACCGCCCTGCTGTGGGTTGTACTGCTGAGTCGGTTCTTCGGAAGGAGGCCGTGCAGACACAACCGCGATGGTAGGCAGCAACGAGGACAGTTACCCAAAGAATGCCATCCCGACTGCTGCGGTTGGTTTTCTGCTAAATTCGTTCAGCGCTCTATTAGGGCGCCCTAACTCAGCCATAGATACAGGAGCAAACCACTGTGAATTCGAGAGCAACACGCCTCGCCCTACTGCCACTCGCGATTATCGCGATCGGCGCGGGCTCCGGCTGCGGATCATCAGAGACCGGTGGCTCCGGAGACGGCAAGAGCCTGACGATCTATTCCGGCCGCGACGAAGAGTACGTCGGGCCGCTGATTGAGAGGTTCAAGCAGCAGAGCCCCGGCACCGAAGTTGAGGTTCGCTACGGCGACAGCGCCGAGCTGGCAGCGACGATCCGTGAGGAAGGCGACCAGACGCCGGCAGGTCTCTTCTTCAGCCAAGATGCCGGCGCGCTCGGCGCGCTGCAGGAAGCCGAGCTGCTCAAACAGCTGCCAAGCTCAATCCTTGACCGCGTCCCAAGCGCTTTCCGCTCAGCCCAGGGCGACTGGGTCGGCACCAGCGGCCGCGTTCGCGTACTCGGATACGACAGCCGCGCGCTCGCTCCCAGCAAGCTGCCAAAATCAGTCTTCGATCTGACCGAGCCGCGCTGGAAAGGGAAGGTCGGTTGGGCGCCGGCAAACGCCTCGTTCCAGTCTTTCGTAACCGCGATGAGGCTGAGCGAAGGCGAGGCAAAGACAAAAGAGTGGCTGGAGCAGATGAAGGCCAACGGCGCTCGCTCCTACGAGAAGAACGGCATAATCCGCGACGCGATCGCCGACGGCGAGATCGAAGTCGGACTGATCAACCACTACTACGTTCTCGAAGCGATAAAGGAGGGCGAAGTCAACGGCGACAGTTACCCCGTAAAGCTCCACTTCTTCCCCGACGGCGACGTCGGAACGCTGATCAATGTGGCTGGAGTTGGCATCCCGGAGGCGTCGAAGCAACAGAAGGCGGCCGAGCAGTTCGCAAGCTTTCTGCTGGCCGACCCGCAGCAGCAATACTTCGCCGAAGAAACCGGCGAATACCCGCTCGTAAAGGGCATCGCACAAGATCCGTCGTTGCCGCCGCTGAGCAGCATCAAACAGCCTCAGCTTGACCTGTCCGACCTCAGCGATCTGCAGGGCACGCAGGAGCTGCTGCAGGAGACCGGGGTGCTCTAGCCGATGGCAACGGGCGTCAACCGGTTGCCGGTCGCTGGCGGATTTACGTTGCGCGGAGTTTCACCGCTTACGCTGCTGGCGGCCAGCCTCGTCGCCGCCGTTTGCGCCGTCCCGATCGTCTATCTGTTCATCGTCATTCTCGGCGAGCCGGCCGCAGCTTGGCAGGCAATCTGGCGGCAGGGCACTCTGCGGCTGCTGCTGCGCAGCCTCGCGCTCGCGGTCGCCGTCGGCTTCACCGCGACGCTCCTGGCCGTACCGCTGGCCTGGCTGACCGGTCGCAGCGACCTTCCCTGGCGCCGCGGCTGGACCGTTCTTTCGGTGCTGCCGCTGGTAATCCCAAGCTACATCGGCGCCTACCTCTTTGTCTCCGCCTTCGGCCCGCGCGGCGAGCTGCAAAAACTGCTTGGGGTAGAGCAGCTGCCAAGCATCTACGGCTTCAGCGGCGCTTGGATCGTGCTCACTCTCTTCACCTTTCCGCTCGTTCTACTGCCGGTGCGGGCTGCGATGCGCAGGCTCGACCCGGCGCTTGAGGACGCAGCCCACGGCATGGGTCGCTCGCAGTTCGAAGTCGCGCGCACCGTGATCCTGCCTCAGCTGACCCCAGCGATCGGCGCCGGCGCGCTGCTGGTGAGCCTCTATGCGCTGTCCGATTTCGGCGCCGTTTCGATTCTCCGTTTCGAATCCTTCACGCAGGTCATCTACCAGTCTTATCGCTCGAGTTTTGACCGCACCGGCGCCGCGGCGCTGGCCGGCCTGCTGGTGCTCGTGCTGCTGCTGCTGCTTACCGTCGAGAGCCGCGTGCGTAGGCGGCGTTCCTACCATCGCGTTGGGCCCGGCAGCGCACGGATAACGGCCGACGTTCCGCTCGGGCGCTGGCGCTGGCCGGCGGTTGGCTTCTGCGCCGCCATTGCCCTGATCTCATTCGTGCTGCCGGTGGGCATGCTGATCTTCTGGTCGGTTCAAAGCGTCGCCGGCGAGGTTGACTGGCCTCAGGTTGCAACGGCGGCCGGCAACTCACTTCTGCTTGCCGGTTTGGCTGCGGCAGCAGCGGCGATCGCCGCGCTGCCGGTCGCTTGGCTTGGCGCGAGGGCGCCAGGGAGGCTTTCACGGGTCGTTGATCTGCTCACCACCAGCGGCTACGCGCTCCCGGGAATCGTCGTTGCGTTGGCGATGGTCTTCGTTGGGATTCGGCTGGTACCGGTGCTCTACCAGTCGCTGCCAATGACGGTTCTGGCGATGGTGATCGTCTGCCTCCCCCTGGCGATCACGGCCACGCGTTCCGCCGTCGTTCAGATCCCGCCGCGCCTTGAGGAGGCTGCGCGCGGCAGCGGCCGCTCGCCGCTCGCCGTGATCGCCACAGTCGGCATTCCGTTGACCCGCGCCGGCATGCTCGCCGGAGCGGCGCTTGTCTTCGTGGCGGCGATCAAAGAGCTTCCGGTCGTCGTTCTGCTCTCTCCGATCGGCTTTGACACGCTGCCGCTCGTGATCTGGCAGCAGTCGTCGCGCTCGTTCTTTGAGAGCGGAGCGATCCCGGCGCTCGTACTCCTTGTAGTGACCGCGCCAGGGATCTGGTTGCTGGTTGGCAGGCAGCGATGAGCAAAGTTGCGAGAATGGGTGAGATGGATTCATTAGTTGATCAGATTGCTGCCTGCCCGATGGGGGGGACTGGCCAGACGCCTGTGATCGTCCGCTGCGAGGGGCTCAGCAAGAGCTTCGGCAATGTGAAGGCCGTTGACAAGGTCGATCTTTCGCTTCGCGCCGGTGAGATTGGCGCGCTGCTCGGCCCCAG
>SYIT01000096.1 GCA_005798685.1 Actinomycetota bacterium
ATGGCCGCCAAGCGGACCGCGGAACTAATCCCGCTCTGCCACCCGCTTGGGCTTGACCATCTCGAAGTCGATGGAGTTATTGACACCGAGGCCGGAACCGTCACCTTGACTGCGAGCGCCACGGTTCACGGGCCGACCGGCGTTGAGATGGAAGCGATGACTGCAGTTTCGGTAGCGGCGCTGACCGTCTACGACATGGTCAAGGGGATCGAGCGCGGCGTCACGATCGAGCGCGTTGAGCTGCTCGAGAAGAGCGGCGGTCGCTCCGGCCATTGGGCGCGGCCCTAAGGCCGAGGACGCCAGATGCGAACAGCAATCCTGACGATCTCCAGCTCGCTCGCTCGTGGCGAAGGTGAAGACCTCTCCGGCCCGGCGCTGGCCGACGCTGCGGCTGCGGTTGACTGCGAGGTTGAGCTGCGCGAAGTCTTGGCCGACAACCAAGCGGCAATCGAGGCACGGCTGCGCGAACTGGTCGCGGACGGCTTCGACATAATCCTCACCAGCGGCGGCACCGGCCTAACTCCCGACGACGTAACGCCGGAAGCCAGCGAAGCGGTGATCGAGCGATCAGTCCCCGGAATTGCCGAGGCGCTGCGCGCGGCCTCGATGCAGTTCACGCCGGCGGCCGCAATCTCGCGCGCCACCAGCGGCGTTGCCGGCCGCACGCTGATCGTCAACATGCCTGGCAACCCGAAGGCGATCGGCGAGGCCTTCCCGGTGCTGGCTCCAATCCTTGGCCATGCCGTCCGGCACATTGGCCGTGAGGGTGGGCGGACCGATGGCGAGCACTGAGCCGGCCGTCGTTTGCTCCGGCCTGGTGCGCCGCTACGGCGAGCGGCGAGCACTCGATCGAATCGACCTAACGCTCCAGCAGGGTCAGACGCTCGTCGTCTTCGGCCCCAATGGCGCCGGGAAAACGACGCTGCTGCGCGTGCTCTCAACGCTGCTGCGACCAAGCGAAGGTGAGGCGAGCCTGCTTGGCAGCGACCTGCGCAAAGAGGGCTGGAAGGTGCGCTCGCAGATCGGCTTCCTTGGTCACCAGTCGCTCTGCTATGGCGACCTCACGGCGCGCGAAAACCTCCACTATCACGCTCGCCTGCACGGCATCAACGACGCAGCTGCGCGGATCGAAGCGGTGCTTGAACAGACTGAGCTGAGCGGCCGCGGCGACGAGCGCGTGTTCGGTTACTCGCGCGGAATGCTCCAGCGGCTGGCGATCTGCCGCGCCGTGCTGCACGAGCCGCAGCTGCTGCTACTCGATGAGCCGCGCTCCAACCTTGACCCGGCCGCGATCGAGCAGGTTGAACCGCTGATCGGCGCCGCCGTGGGCCGCACGCGCGTGATCGCCAGCCACGACCCCGCCGGCGGCCTCGCCGAAGCCGACCTCGTACTTGGCCTGCGCAACGGGGCAGCAACTCTGCTCGCGCCAGCAGCACAGGTAAGCACCGAGCAGATCGCCGAGCTGTACCGATGAGCGCTACCCGCCCACCTTCGACGCTCAGTGCGACCCACGCAGTTCTTTACAAGGAGCTGACGCTGGAACGTCGGGCGCCACAGACGCTGACGGCGATGGCGCTCTTCTGCGCCAGCGTCTTTGTGATCTTTCACTTTGCGCTTGACCGCAACGAGATCGAGGGTGCGCTGGCAGCAGGCGTGCTGTGGGTAACGCTGACGCTCGCGGCGCTACTGGGGATCGGTCGCAGCTTTGTCGCCGACCGCGAAGAAGGAGGGCTCGACGGCTTTCTGCTGGCGCCGGCGCCGCGCACTGCGCTGCTGATCGCAAAGGCAACGACGCTGCTGATCTTCCTGCTGATTGTCGGTTTTTTCGCCGCGCTGATCTTCTCGGTATTGCTGCTGGGGCCAACGCCGAACGCCACTCAGTGGGCCTCACTGGCGCTACTGATTCTGCTCGCCGATCTGGGCATTGCGCTGGTCGGAACGTTGATCGCAGGGATCGCAATCCAAACCCGCGCGCGCGACCTGATCACCTCAATCCTCGCGCTACCACTTCTAATCCCCTTGCTGATCGCCGTGACGAAGGCCAGTGAGCCGCTCTTGAGTGTTGGCGGCGGGACGCTCGCCGGCCGCTGGCTAGCCCTACTGGGGTTGTACGATCTTATATTCGGGCTACTTGCTTACGCCCTATTCGATTATTTGGTTGAAGACTGAAAAATGCCAACGACAAACAGCCTCTACGGACGACGGCTCCCCGGCTATGCGATCGCGACCGCGATCGTTCTAACGGCCGCGATCGGCCTAGCTTTCTTTTACGCGCCGATCGAAGCCGACCAAGGCTTCTCGCAAAAGATCTTCTACATCCACGTGCCGCTGTCGATCGTCACACTCGGCGGCTTCGTCTTCGGTGGCATCTTTGCGGTCCAATATCTGCGCAGCGGAGAGAGCCGCCACGACCTGCGCTCTTACACAGCGATCCACCAAGGGTTGGTCTTCTGCACCGGCGCGCTTATCACCGGCTCGATCTGGGGCAAAGCGGCGTGGGGGCAATGGTGGGTTTGGGATGAGCCAACGCTGGTTTCGTTCCTGATCGTCTTCCTGCTGTACTGCACCTACCAGCCGCTGCGCTTTTCAATCGAAGACCCGGAGCGCCAAGCCCGTTATGCCGCCGTCTTCGCCGTGGTCGCGGGCATTTTCGTTCCACTCAACTTTCTCGCCGTCAGACTCGCCAGCCCACTGATTCACCCACGCGTATTCAGTAACTCTGGCGACTCGCTTCCGGGCGACATGCGCATCGCCTTTTACACCGCGCTGGTCGGTATTGCACTGCTCTTCATCACGATCTGCAAGTACGAGATGTCCTCCAAGCACAGCCGTGCGCAGCTCGCCGCGCTAAGGCGCAGCATCAGCGGCGAAGGCAACGAGCCCGCCCCTGCCCGCAGCGCAGCACCAAGGATCGCAGTCAAATGAGCAACACGCTGCCACCCAACACCGGCTACGTTGCCGCCGCCTACCTCGTCTTCCTTTTCATCCTGCTGATCTACATCGTGATCGTGGCGATCCGCGCTGCGCGCCTTGAACGCGAACTGTCCGAGTTGCTGGCGCAGTCAGAGCAGCGTGGCTTCGAGAGTGCCAAAAGCGAAACGAGCAGCCAGTGACCGAGCTGCTGGCAATCGGCATCTCGCACAAGACCGCCCCGGTTGCGCTGCGCGAGCGCGTCGCGCTAACCGCGCCTGAAGCTGAGCGCTTCGTCCGTGAACTGGTCTCCAGCGAGGAGCTGCGCGAAGCGGTGGTGATCTCAACCTGCAACCGCACCGAGGTTTACATCGTCGCGCGCAACTCGGTTGACGCCGAGAGCGTGCTGCTGAGCAAGCTCGCCGCGCGGGCTGGGATCCGCCCCACCGAACTGGTCGAGATCGTCTACTCGCCGCGCAACTGCGACGCCGCGCGCCACCTCTTTCGCGTAACTGCAGGGCTCGATTCGATGATCGTCGGCGAGAACGAGGTTCAAGGCCAGGTTCGCCGCTCCTACGAGGCCGCGCTGGCAGCCGGCACAACCGGCCCATTCACCAACCGCCTCTTCCGCGCCGCTCTCCACGCCGGCAAGCGCGCGCGCACCGAGACGGCGTTGGGAACGGCGCGCGTCAGCATCCCTTCGGTTGCCGTTGCGCTGGCCGAGGAGACAGTCGGCGGCCTCAGCGGCAGCAGCGTTGTTGTGATCGGCGCCGGCGAGACTGCCGAGCTCACGGCGCGCGCACTAAGCGAGCAGGGCGTGACGACACTCTTCGTCGCCAATCGCCGGGTCGAGCGGGCGCGCGAGCTTGCTGAGCGCTTCGGTGGCGACGTAGGTTCGCTCGACGAGCTTCCCCAGCGGATGATCGACGCCGACATCGTCGTCGCCTCAACCTCCTCACCGCACCCAATCATCGGCGTCAGCGAGCTCGAAATGATGATGGAATCACGTGACGGCCGCGCGCTACTGCTGATCGACATCGCTGTGCCGCGCGACATCGAAGACGGCTGCAACGAGATCCCCGGAGTGCGCGTGCTGAACATGGATGACCTTCAAAGCGCTGCGGCGCGAAACCTGCAGGTCCGCGAGGGGGAGCGGGAGCAGGCCTCGGAGATCATCGAAGACGAGATCAGCCGCTTCTCCGACTGGATGGCTCAGCAGGGAGCGACGCCGACGATTGCCGCGCTGCGCGAGCACGGCGCATCAATCGTTGAACAAGTCCTAGCTGAGAACGATGGCCGCTGGGAGAGCGCCTCCGCACGCGACGTCGCGCGCGTCGAGGCGATCGCCCGCGCCGTGATGCAGCGACTGCTGCACGAGC
Source organism: Actinomycetota bacterium (assembly GCA_005798685.1). GTDB lineage: Bacteria > Actinomycetota > Thermoleophilia > Solirubrobacterales > Solirubrobacteraceae > F1-60-MAGs163. Next base: position 4,290 of record SYIT01000096.1, read on the forward strand.
CAACGATCCGTACAAAGGCTTTGGAGCAGGGTGGCGGCCATGGGCGGATTGCCGTGCTGCGCGAACTCTTCGGCCTTGACGAGGTGCCCGAGGAGGCGGCTGGAACGAACGCCACTGCCGCCGAAGCCGACCTTGGCCAAGCCGCGGAGGTCCGCCCGCTGCGGCGCGAGTCGTGAAGCTTGGAACCCGCGGCAGCGCGCTGGCGCTGGCGCAGGCAGAAGCGGTTGCAGCGGCAGTGGAGGGCGCAGAGCTTGAGACGATCACAACCTCCGGTGACCGCGGCTTCGATGCCAGTGACGACAAAGAACGCTGGGTTCGTGAGCTGGACAAAGCGCTGCTCGACGGGCGCGTTGCGTTGGCGGTTCATTCGGCAAAGGATCTCCCGGCGAAGCTGACCGAGGGGATTGTGATCGTCGCTACGCCGGCGCGCGCCAATCCGTTCGACGCGCTTTGCGGTGCTCAATCGCTCGACGCTCTGCCTCAAGGCGCGCGAGTTGGCTCGAGTTCAGTTCGCCGCTCCGCGCAGCTGCGCTCGCTCCGCGACGACCTCCAGATCATTGAGCTGCGCGGCAATGTTGACACGCGCCTAGCAGCGCTGGAGGGCGACGAGTACGAAGCGATCGTGATTGCGATGGCTGGGCTTGAGCGTCTCGGTCGCTCAAATGAGGCCGGCGCGCTGCTCGATCAGATGGTTCCGGCTGCCGGCCAAGGAACACTCGCGATCACGGCCCGCGAGGGGGACAGCGAAACGATCGCCTTGGCTCTTACCCTCGACGACGCGCAGACCCACCGCTCGCTGATCGCCGAGCGCGCGCTGATCGAAGTGCTCGAAGCCGACTGCCACACGCCGGTCGGGGCGCACGCCACCTTTGAAGCTCAAGCAATGACGCTGGCCGCCTTCGTCGGACGCGTCGACGGATCGAGTTGGCTGCGCGATGAGCTAACAGTCAGCGACAGCGCGAGCAGGCCGGAAGAGCTCGGGCGCGAAGTTGGAGAGCGGATGCTCGCGGCCGGCGCCAAAGAGGTCCTCGGGCGATGAGCGCAGTCGCCGGAACGGTCTATCTCGTTGGTGCAGGCCCTGGCGACGAGGGGCTGATCACTCTGCGCGGGGCGGAGCTGCTGGCCAGCGCCGACGTGATCCTCCACGACCAACTGATCGGGCCGCGCGCGCTCGAGAATGTGCGCAGCGACGCTGAACTGATCGACGTAGGCAAGATCGGTGGCGGAAAGCAGGTGCCGCAGGAGGTAACGAATGAGCTGATCATCGAACACGCGCTGGCCGGGCGCAGCGTTGTGCGGCTAAA
>SYIT01000097.1 GCA_005798685.1 Actinomycetota bacterium
CGTGAGGCGTTTCGTAAAACGCTGGCTGAGCAGGGCGTGGTTCAGGACTGGATCGCCGAAAGTCGGATCGCGATCGATCAGGCACGATTGCTGACGATCGATGCTGCTTGGCAGATGGACAAGACTGGCAACAAGGCGGCTCGCAACGCAATCTCCTCAATCAAGGTCGTCGTGCCACGGATGGCCTGCGAGGTGATTGACCGCGCGATTCAGATTCACGGCGGCGCCGGCGTTAGCGGGGACACGCCGCTGGCGGCGATGTACGCCGGCGCCCGCACGCTGCGTATCGCCGACGGCCCGGACGAGGTTCACAAGATGGTGATCGCTCGCCGCGAGCTGAGCCGCTACGGCCAGTAGCCGCTTAGGCTTGGGCGCCGCGGCGGCTGCCGCGGTCGAGCGCGGCGCAGGCCAGCTTCGCGAGCACGATTCCAGCGAGGCTTCCGGCGAGCACATCGCCTGGGTAGTGAACGCCGGTGTGAACCCGCGAGTAGGCGACGACGGCGGCCGGCAGCGTAAGCAGCGCGCCTGCGGCCGGCATCACGTGGCCAACCCCGATCACGAAGGCGAACGCCGAAGCTGAGTGGCCGGAAGGGAACGAGGTTGAACTGGGCATCGAAACGTGCCGCTCTTCAATCACGCCGATCGCCACGCGGTCAGGGCGGCGGCGGCGGCTGAGCGGTTTCATCGCGACGTTTACGACCGTTGAGGCCGCCGTGATTGAGGCGATTCCGTAGAGCGCGGCGCGGCGCCCGCGAGGCCCACCGATCAGCGCCAAGGCTGCTGCACTGGCGATCCATGGCTTTGAGAGGTTGGCGGCGTCGGAGATCAGCGCCAGCGGGCCGTCGAGCGACGGTGTGGAGCTGGCAGCGATCGCGGCGTAGATCGAGTCGTCGAGGCGGTTGATCTCGGCGACCAGTCCGCTCGCCGGTTCGGGATTTTCGTTCGTGGCAGGCACTGAAAAGCGATCTTAGGGGCAGCGGCGCGTAGGATCTGCCCTGTGCCGACCAACGAAGCCACCGTCGTCCTGCTGCGCCACGGCGAAACCGAATGGTCGCTGAACGGTCGCCACACCGGACTAAGCGACATTGAGCTGACCGAAAACGGCCGCAACGAGGCCTGCGAGGCGGGCGAGCGGCTGGCCGGGATGAAGTTTGATCACGTTCTCACAAGCCCGCTCAAGCGCGCCCGCGAAACCTGTGAGCTGGCCGGTTACGGCGCCGGCGCGCAGACGACCGACGAGCTGACCGAATGGAACTACGGCGAGTACGAAGGAATCACAACGGTTGAGATTCAAGAGAAGCGCCCCGACTGGTGGCTCTTCGCTGACGGCTGCCCCGGTGGCGAAAGCGCGGCCGACGTAGGCAAACGCGTCGATCCGCTGATCGAGCGCGCGAGCAATGCGGGCGGCAGTTGGCTCTTCGTCGCGCACGGCCACATTTTGCGGGTAGTCGGTGCGCGCTGGGCTGGATTGCCGGCGCACGAGGCCTCGGTGCTGCTGCTGGGAACGGCGGCGATCTGCGTGCTTGGCCACGAGCACGGCCGCCCGGCGCTGAAGCATTGGAACGAAACCGGCTCGCTTTCCTAAGCGTTACCGTAAACGCTTATGTCCACAGCTGAGCGGCCGCCAAACCTGATCCTGCTGATCACCGATCAGCAGCGCGCCGTTCAGCACTGGCCCGACGATCAAGAGTGGCTCGACGCGTTGACGCCGAACGATGCAGCGCTGCGCGCGAGCGGCGTTGATTTCACCCGCGCATTCACGGCGACTGCGATGTGCTCGCCGAGCCGCGCCTCCTTTCTCACCGGCACCTATCCCTCGCGCCACGGCGTCACGCTGACACTGGTTGAAGGCCAAATCTGGCCGCAGCCAGAGAACGCACGCGCTTCGCTGCCTTTGGCGCGCGAGGCGGTAAAGAGCGGTGCCGTCAGTCTGCGCCGGATGGCCAAGAGCCTTGGCCGCTCGTTGCTCAGGATCGGCCCAAAGTCGGGAAACGAACCAGAGCTTCCAGCGGGGATCGCGACGCTCGCGACGATGCTTGGGAGCCACGGTTACCACGTCGCCCTGCGTGGAAAGTGGCATCTAACCAAGCCGGTCAACGGCACTAACTGGACGGCCGAGGACGGCCAGCGAATCGAGCGCGACTATGGCTTCGCTGGATGGGAGCCGCCGGACGCTGGCGGCGATACCTTTCCGGAAACCTTCGGCGGCGGCGAAGGTGGTCCGGCGAACGGCGGCTGGGACAAGGTTTACATCGATCAGGTCGAACGCTTCCTCGCGCAAGAGAATTTGCCCGAGCCTTTCTGTCTTGTCGTCTCGCTGATCAACCCGCATGATGTTCTCGCCTACCCGACAAGCTTCCGCACCGGCGGGTACACGCGCGAAGAATTTGCTGACCTAGACATTCCGCTTCCGCCGACGATCGACGAATCGCTGGCCAACAAGCCGGGTGTTCATTCGGTGGCGCTGGTCGGGATGAGCGCCTACCTTGGCCCGCTCGTCAACCGCGATGAGCAGCGCGACTACGTCAACCTCTACGCTCATCTTCAACGAGTCGTTGACCGCCACGTCGGCCGCCTGCTCGACGCGCTCGGGGATGCCGGTGACCCAAGCTCGCTGCGCTCACGCACGGTGATCGCGCGAACCTCCGATCACGGCGAAATGGGGCTCTCGCACGGCGGCGCGCGGCAGAAGATCTTTAACGCCTATGAGGAGACGATCCGCGTGCCGCTCGTTTTTTCCAACCCCATTTGCTTCCCGAAGCCGTCGAAGACCGACACGCTTGCTTCGCTGATCGACCTCGTTCCGACCTTCCTTGGGATTGCCGGTGCCAAGACCGAAAGCCAGCTCGATGGACGCGACCTGAGCCCCGTTCTCGCCAACTTTGCCAAGCCGACCGCAAAGCGGCTCGAGAAGTGTGGCGTCGATTTCGGGCCGATCGTTGACAGCGCTGCAGGCGCGAAGGAAGTTCGCGACCACATCCTCTTCACCTACGACGACCATCAGTCGGGCACTGCGATGCAGAACGGCTCGGGCCAACCAAACCGCGTTCGCTGCGTCCGCGACGAGCGCTGGAAGTACGCGGTGTACCTTGACCCAGACGGCATTCAGCCACCCGAGTATGAGCTCTACGACCTCATGAGTGACCCCGACGAGGCTTACAACCTCGTCGACACGCGGACCGGCCGGCCGCGCTCGCCGCGAGCCGTTCGCGAGAAGCCACGGCTCGCTGCGTTGCTGACCATAGCCTGCGAAGAGGCGGGCATGACGTCGCCTCCGCTTCCCGCCGTTTAGGCGAAGCGTCGCGCGCGCGACTAACCTGGTCGGCGTGAAAGCGATCACCGAGAACGCGCCGCTGGCACCGCTTACGACGCTGCGTATTGGCGGCGCTGCAAAAAAGCTTTGGACCGTTGACAGCGAGGACGAATGCGTCGCGGCGATCAGGCAGCTCGATCAGGACGGCGAGCGGTTCTTCGTGCTCGGCGGCGGCAGCAACGTTGTGATCGCCGACGAGGGCTTCGATGGCACGGCGCTGCACCTGATCTACGAGGGCGCCGAGCACCAGCAGCGCGATGATGATTGGTTCGCGATCGACGCCAGCGCAGGCGATGATTGGGCGCTGCTTGTTGATGCTTTGGTTGAGGCTGGGTTAAGCGGCGTTGAGTGCTTGGCCGGGATTCCCGGGCTCGTCGGCGCGACGCCGATCCAAAACGTTGGTGCCTACGGCCAGGAGGTCGCGACGACGATCGAAGCTGTGCGCGTCTATAACCGCGCGACGCAGCAGGTCGAAGAGTTGACTCCAGAGCAGTGCGGTTTCGGTTACCGCACAAGCGCGCTGAAGGGGAACAAGGACTTGGTTGTGCTTGGCGTCTGCTTCCTGCTCCAGCGCTCACCGCTTAGCGCGCCGATTGGCTACCGCGAGCTGGCAGAGAAGCTTGACGTCGAGCTTGGCGAACGGGCCGAAGCGGAGGCCACGCGCAGCGCCGTGCTCGAGCTGCGGCGTGCGAAGGGGATGCTGCTCGACGAGCGCGACCACGACACTTGGAGCGCAGGGTCGTTCTTCACAAATCCAATTCTGACGGTGGCTGAGTTCGAGCGGCTCGGGCAGCGCGTCCGCGAGCACTGCGGCGACGAAGCAGCGTCTCCGCGCTTCGATGCCGCTGGAGGCATGGTCAAGAGCTCGGCGGCCTGGCTGATCGAGCAGGCTGGCTTCAGTCGTGGCGAGCAGCGCGGCGAGGTTGCGCTCTCCTTCAAACACACACTCGCGCTGACGAACCGTGGCGATGCAAGCGCAACAGAGCTACTGGCCTTTGCTCACGAGATCGCGGCGCGCGTCGACGAGCTCTTCGCCGTCCAACTGCATCCTGAACCGGCGCTGATCGGGGTTGAGTGGTGAGCGGCGCGGCTTAAGTGCGGTCTTCGTTCTCATCACGCGCTGTTACACGTGCGAGGTTTACCTCTTCGCCGTCCTTCGTGTCCGGGTAGACGACGTAGGCAAGCGGTGCTCCACCAAACCAAGTCGCGTTCTCGCCGTCGCCGACAAAAACGCCGGCCCGCTCCGTGCCATCTGGCTGCTGGACCCATACCGCTTCGCCTTCTTTAAAGAGTGCCATCCGCGCATCTTGGCGGATCGCGACCTTTTTAGCGCCGCGCCGTCGGCCGCGCATACTTCCATTGGGTGCATCCCTATTGTCTGTGGCCGATGAGTGTCGTCGGCAGCTCAACTGCAGATGCTCGCGCGCAGTCACGGCGCCGCAGCGGAATCGCCGCGATCTGCGTCCTCGCCTTCGGCTGGGCCTTCGTAATGCAGTCGCTCGGCTGGGCCCAGACCTCCTACTTCGCTTTCGTCAAAGCGCTCGGCGACGGCAACGCCCAGATCGACAAATACCACTGGGAGACTCGCGACAAGTCGTGGATCAACGGCCAGTTTTTCTCGGTTAAGGCGCCAGGGCTACCGCTGCTGGCAACCCCCGCTTACCTAGCGCTGAAGGCAATCGGTGGGGAGGGTCTTTCGCGCGCCGCGGCCGACAACGCGCGTGAGAGCGGGGCCAGGCTCTGGACCTACAAGGCACTGAGGATTTCGGCCTATGGCTACAGCACCTCCAGAGCCCGCGCAGTAACGCGGCAGCTTGAGATACAGGCGCCGCTGGTTTGGGCGCTGGGCCTGCTGACCAGCGTGCTACCGGCGCTCGGCCTGCTGCTACTGATTCGAAAGATTAGCGAGCGGATGCTCCCTGGCTACGGCACTGCTGCAGCGCTCACGCTTGGAATGGCGACGATGGTGATGGTCTTCGCCAGCCAGTTCTTCGGCCACATTCTCGCCTCGCTCGTAGCGTTCGCTGCCTTCGCGCTCTTGATGCGTGAGCGACGTGGGCCGCCGCGGTTGGCGCTGGCCGGGCTCGCCGGGTTGCTCGCCGGACTAGCAGTGACAATCGAGTACCCACTTGCTCTGGCTGGAATCGTGATCGGGCTCTACGCGATGTTGCGCGGTGATCTGCCAAAGCCCGGGTTCGCGCCAAAGCTATGGCGTGGCGTGGTCTACGCGGCGGGTGTGATCGTCGGCGTGTTGCCGCTTTTCGCTTTCAACCAGTGGGCCTTCGGGTCGCCAGCGACCAACTCCTACAGCAACGCCGTTGACGTGCAGGGCTTCACGGGCCACGACACGCTGGGCCTCAACTCAGGCGGTTTCTTCGGGATCGGCGTCCCCGACCCGCAAGCCGCGCTCGAGCTGCTGCTGGCGCCGCGCGGGATCATCACGATTACTCCGGTCGTGATTGTTGGCCTCTACGGCGTCTGGATGATGCGCAAAAACGGCAGTCGCGCTGAAGCCAACACGATCATCGCGATCGTCGCGCTTTTCTTCATCTACGACAGCGGTTACTGGCTGCCATTTGGCGGAGGGACGCCGGGTCCGCGCTTCCTGATCCCAACGCTGCCGTTCCTCGCGCTCGGCTTCGCTGAGGCTTGGCGACGAATCCCGGCGACGACTTTGGTCCTCTCGGCCTGCGGTTTCGTCGTGATGACGACGGCGCTGGTGACCTATCCCTTGGTTGGCGCCGGAAATACCTACCAGTGGCAGGAGCGGGCGCTTGACAACACCTTTCAGCACACGATTCTCTCCGCTTTCGGTTTGGGAGACGGCTGGCTGACAACCATTCCTTTGTTGGCGATCTTCATCGTCGCGATCTGGCTTGGAGCTCGCGCGACCGGCGCGCTGGCGGTGCGAGCTGACACGCGGCTGGCGCTCTGGTCGCTCGCTGCGTGGGCATTACTGGCGCTGGCGCTCTCACGGCTGCTCGGCGAGCGAGCCTCCTACGGCAGTAACCCGGAGGCTGTAAACCACGCTGGGCTGCCTGTAGCGGTTGTGATCTTGGCGCTGCTGGCAAGCGCTGTAGCTCTGCTGCTAGCGCGGCGGGCCGAGCGGCTTAGCGCCGATCGGGGGCAAGGCGAGGATCAAGAGCGGTCCGCGCCGCTCGCTGCTGACGCCTGAAAGCGGCAGTAGCCGCTCCGCAGCCGCGACCAGTTTTGCGCCGCCAGGAAGTTGGTCGTTGATCACGATCGTCGCGACCCCGCGCGAGCGCAGCTGATCGAGCGCTTGCACGCTGCTTAGCCCGTCCGCGGCGCGCAGCGTGGCGGCGAAGTAGCGCGGCTGGAAGCCGGTGCGGCCGTTGAGCATCTTCGGGAAGCCGTCGGTTGACCAGAGCAGGTAGCGGCGGTTGTCGGGCGCCGCGGCCGGAAGCTCAAGCAGCGGTTGGCGCAGGCCGGCCAGTGAGGCTGGCGCAGCTGGGACTCGCGGATGGGGGTAGACCAGGCCGCTGCCCTCAGTCAGGATGATCAGCGTCAAAAGTGCGCCGCTGGCGGCGGCCAGCATCTGATTCTTTGAGCGCACCGCGATTGCCGCCGCGACGCGCGCCGCGCCGCCCGCTGCCAGCAGCGCCAGTAGCAACGAGGTGATCGTCTGCAATCTCCCGGGGACGCGAATTCCCTGCCACCCGGGCAGCGCCTCAAAGAGCCAGCGGTAGGGGAGCCAGCCGCCGATCCCTTCGGCAGCGAAGCCGAGCGAGAGGATCGCGCAGAGCAGCGCAGCAACGCCAAGGCCGATTCGCAGCCCCCTCGGATAGCCGCGCCAGCTCAGGCCGATGATCGCCAGCAGCATGATCGCCAAACCGGGGAAGAGCGTCTTCTCAGCGACGGCGTCCATTCCCGCGCGAACCGGCGCCGTAATCGAGCCCCAGATTAGGTTCGTCTCGGGAGCTGCGATGAAGGCCTTCAGCGGCGGCGAGTAGTAGCTGACGAGGTTGGCTGAACGCTCCGCCTCGGGGTAGGAGTCGAGCACACGAAGGTAGGGGCGCGAGAGCACGAACGCGGTCGCGGCCATCAGCAAGCCACCGGCCAGCGTTGCGATCACGACCGGTCGCGCCGGCGCGGGCCTGCCGGCGCGCCACCAGATCACTGCAGCGATCAGCGCCAGCAGCGCGAGCAGGTAAACCAGCGGCAGTCCGAGCGAGAAGCCAAGCGAGAGCTGCCAAGCGGCCACCGCCCAGCCGCCGATGATCAGCGCGCCGGATTGGCGCCGGTAGCCGCGCAGCAGCAATGCTAGAGCGATTGGTATGCCGCCGCTCGAGATCACATGCAGGTGGCCGCCTTGCTCAAGCCGCCAAGGCGCGTAAGCGAATGCCGCGCCGGCGATCAGCGCGGCCCAAGGCGGCGCGCCAAGTTCACGAGCCAGCAGGTAGGCGCCAAAGAAGCAGAGCGCGAAGGCAAAGAGGAAGAGCAGGCCGTAGCGTGCGACCGCAGCCTCGGGGCCGGAACCGATCATTCCCGCGGGTGTGTACCCAATTAGCGCGTCGGAGAAAGCGAGCGTGTCGTGCAGCGGCCAGAACTGGTTGCTCTGGAAGAAGCTGAGCGGCTGGGTCAGCAGCGCGTGGCCGTCCCAGGCGATCTGCCAAGCCTGCGCCAGCGGGTCGCCAAGGTCAAGTGGAATCTCGCTGCCAAGATTCAAGATCAGCGGCCAGAATTGAATTGTCGAGACTAGGGCAGCCACCAGCGCGACGAAAAACAGTTCGCGGCCGCTGAGCCGAGGGGATCGTTGCCACCAGTCGGCGATCATCGCTTGCCGAGGTTACAGAGCGCAGCGTTCCCATAATTGACGAGCACGATTGAAAAAAACCCAATAGGCTCGGCACCGATGATCTTCGCTGTTGGAGTTGACCACGCCGGAGCACCGCTCCATGACGTCGCTACCTCGACGCTGGTTGAGCTCGGCCATGAGGTAATCGACCTTGGCCAGTGTGACGACTACCCCGATATGGCGCTGAAAATGGGAAAGGCAATCGATTCCGGCGAGGCTGAGCGCGGCGTTCTCGCCTGCGGCTCCGGCGCCGGTATTGCCGTTGCAGCCTCGAAGCTGCCCGGGATTCGCGCGCAGACGATTCACGACACCTACACCGCCCACCAAGCCGTCGAGCACGACGCCGTAAATGTGCTTTGCATCGGCGGCCGCGTGATCGGCAGTGAGGTCGCACGCGAGCTGGTCCGCACCTTCGCCCAGGCCGAAGTAAGCGATGAGCCGCGCCACCTGCGCCGCCGCGCGAAGGTGGAACTGATGGAACTTGAAGGATTAGATGCCAACCTCGAAGGAGATAGCTAATGCAGATTGGAATGATCGGCCTCGGCCGGATGGGCGCCAACATGGTCGAGCGACTGATGCTCGACGGGCATGACTGTGTTGTCTTTGACCCCAACCAGGACGCCGTTGACGCGCTCGTCGCGAAGGGTGCCACCGGCGCCGAATCAGCCGCCGATATGGCCTCAAAGCTCAGCGCCCCGCGCGCAATTTGGCTGATGGTTCCGGCCGGGATCGTTGATCCGGTGCTGAAGGAAGCCGTCGATGCGCTCGAGAAGGGCGACCTCGTAATCGACGGTGGCAACAGCTATTACATTGACGACCGTCGTCGCGCAGCTAAGCTCAAAGAGAAGGGTCTCCACTACGTTGACTGCGGCGTCAGCGGCGGTGTATGGGGCCTGACCGAGGGCTACGGTCTGATGGCAGGCGGCACCGATGAGGCGATCGCGATGATCGCTCCGGTTCTGCAGTCGCTCGCCCCAGGCGTTGACTCAGCGCCGCGCACGCCCGGCCGCACCGGCGATCCAACCCCGGCCGAAGAGGGTTGGCTCCACTGCGGCCCTTCGGGCGCAGGCCACTTCACGACGATGGTCCACAACGGCATCGAGTACGGCCTGAGGGCCGCTTGCGCCGAGGGCCTCCACATTCTCAGGCACGCCAACGTTGGCAGCGGCACGCAAGAAGTTGATGCTGAAACGACTCCGCTGCGTAACCCGGAGAACTACCAGTACGACCTCAACCTGCCGGACATCGCCGAGGTTTGGCGCCGCGGCACCGTGATCCGCAGCTGGCTGCTTGACCTAATCGCCGACGCGCTCGCCGCCGACCATGACCTCAGCGGCTTTGCTGGCCGCGTCTCCGACTCCGGCGAAGGCCGTTGGACCGCCTTGGCAGCGATCGACACCGGCACGCCGGCCCCGGTTCTGACGACGGCGCTCTACGAGCGCTTCACCAGCCGCGGCGAAGCCGATTACGCCGATCGTCTGCTTTCGGCGATGCGCAACGAGTTCGGTGGCCACGATGAGAAGCCAGCAGGGAGCAAGTAGTGGCTAAGCCAAAGAAGGGCGACGCGCTGGTGATTTTCGGAGCGACCGGCGACCTTGCGTTTAAGCAGATCTTCCCTGCGCTGCAGCGGATGATCATCGACGGTGAGCTCGACGTGCCGGTTGTAGGCGTGGCCCGCGAAGGCGGCCACGTTGTGCAGCTTCGTGAGCGCGCCAAGGCCAGCCTGGAAGCCAGCGCCGACGGCCTCGACAAGGCGGCCTTCAAGAAGCTCAGCTCGCTGCTGCGATATGCGGGTGGCGATTACGCCGACCACAACACCTTCGTTGAGCTGCAGGAAGAGCTGAAAGACTGCAAGCGGCCGGTTCACTACCTCGCGATCCCGCCGGCGCTGTTCGGGCCGGTCGTTGGCCACCTCGGCGACGCTGGGCTCGCCGAGCAGGGCCGTGTCGTCGTTGAGAAGCCGTTCGGTCACGACCTCGCTTCGGCCGTGAAGCTCAACGATCAGCTGCATTCGGTCTTCCCGGAGGACCGGATCTTCCGCATCGACCACTTCCTTGGCAAGACGCCGGTTGAGAACATTCTCTTCTTCCGCTTTGCCAACGCCTTCCTTGAGCCGGTCTGGAACCGCGACCATGTTCGCCAGATTCAGATCACGATGGCCGAGGACTTTGACGTCGCCGACCGCGGCTCGTTCTACGACGCTGTTGGCACGATCCGCGACGTAATCGAGAACCACCTCTTTCAGGTCTTAACGTTGGTCGCGATGGATCCGTTCAGCGGCCACGGCGACTCGGCATTGCGTGAGGAGAAGGCGCGCTTCCTGCGCGGCGTTCGCACGCTCAAGCCGAAGGACATTGTCCGCGGCCAGTACAGCGGCTACCGCAAGACGAAGGGCGTAGCCGCGAACTCGAAGACCGAGACCTACACGGCGATGAAACTGCGCATCGACACTTGGCGCTGGGCCGACGTGCCGATTCTGATCCGCGCCGGCAAGTGCCTTCCGGTGACGGCGACCGAGATCGTCATCGAGCTGAAGACGCCGCCGGAGAAGCTCTTCCCCAAAGACCACCCGCGCGGCAACCGGATGCGCTTCCAGATCAACCCGCAGGTGATCGTCTCGATCGAGGTTCAGTCGCGCAAGCCGACCGTTGACAGCTTTGAGGTTGAGGACATTGAGCTGGCAGCGGTGCGTCAGGAAGCGCACCAGATTCCGCCCTACCAGCGGCTTCTGTCGGCGGCGCTCGAAGGTGATCACGACCTCTTCGCAACGCAGGGAACGATCGATGAGGCTTGGCGGATAGTTGACCCAATCCTCGGCAATGCAACGCCGATTTATCCTTACCGGCGCGGCTCATGGGGCCCGAAAGAGGCAGACCGTCTGGCCCCGGCCTCCGGCTGGATCGCGCCGCACATCCACGACGAACCGTCCAAATAAACGCAGCTAAGGAGCATTAAGCGATGAAAGCGACACAGGCCCTCCACGAAGCGGGCCAGAGCCTCTGGCTCGACAACATCACACGGACGCTGCTCGACGAGGGCACGCTGGCGAAGTACATCGCCGAGCTGAGTGTCACCGGGCTGACCTCAAACCCGACGATCTTCGAGAAGGCGATCACCGACGGCGACAGCTACGACGAGCAGGTTCACAGCTTCCACGGCAGCGAGATGACCGATGAGCAGGTCTTCTTCGAGGCTGCGATCGCCGACCTCCAGCGCGCCGCCGACCTCTTCGGCGAGATTCACACGCGGACCGACAACCTCGATGGCTTCGTTTCGCTTGAGGTTTCGCCTGAGCTGGCCTACGACACTGACGCAACGGTTGCCCAGGCCAAGGAGCTCCACACCAAGGTTTATCGCTCCAACGTTTTCATCAAGATTCCCGGCACGCCTGAGGGGCTGCCGGCGATCAGCGCCGCAATCCACGCCGGCATTCCAGTCAACGTGACGCTGCTCTTCGACAGCGCCCACGCACTGGCCGCAGCAGATGCCTACTACACCGGTCTGGAGCGCCGCGTCGCCGATGGCCTCTCGCCAAACATTCAGTCGGTCGCATCGCTCTTCATGAGCCGCTGGGACGTTGCCGTTGCCGACCAGGTGCCAGCCAACCTGAAAGACAAGCTCGGCCTCGCAATCGGCGGCCGCGCCTACCGCGACTACCGCGACCTGCTTGCATCAGAGCGCGTTCAGGCGCTGATGAACGAAGGCGCACGGCCGCAGCGGCTGCTTTGGGCCAGCACCGGCACGAAGGATCCAGACGCCTCCGACGTGCTTTACATCGCAGGGCTCGCCGCCCCGTACACCGTCAACACGATGCCCGAGCAGACGCTGCTCGATTACGGCGACCACGGCCCAACGCCGGTCGTCGTGATCGACCCCGACGGCGGCGACTGCGAGCAGGTTCTCAGCGAGTTTGAGGCTGCTGGCGTTGACTTGGACGCGCTCGCGGCGAAGCTGCAGAGCGACGGTGCAAGCTCTTTTGTCAACTCGTGGACGACGCTGATCGAAGCGATCAAAACCAAGCGCTCAGACCTCGCAGGAGCGTAGCCGCGATGGAGATCAAGCAGACACGCCTCGACGAGCTGCCCTCGTGGGCGGCGCTTAAAGCAAACGCCGCTGAACTCAAAGGCCAGAGCCTAGCCTCGATGTTTGCAGCCGACGACAGCCGCGCCGACGAAATGTCGGTCGACTTTGACGGCTACCACTACGACTATTCAAAGCAGCTCGCCAGCCCCGAGACGATCAAGCTGCTGATCGCCTGCGCCCGTGAGGCAGGGATCGAAGAGCGGATCAAGGCGATGTTTGCCGGCGAGGCGATCAACGTCTCCGAGGACCGCTCGGTGCTGCACCTAGCGCTGCGCGCGCCGAAGGGCGACGAGATCATCGTTGACGGCGTCAACGTCGTCGATCAGGTCCACGAGGTGCTTGACCGGATGGGCGACTTCACCGACAAAATTCGCTCCGGTGAGTGGAAGGGCGCGACCGGCAAGC
>SYIT01000098.1 GCA_005798685.1 Actinomycetota bacterium
CGCAACCCTCCTCCACGAACCACCAGCAACGAAACTCATCATCCGCTTCCCCTTAATCTGGAACCACATCGGCTTGCAAGATATTAGAGAGCCGAGCCAAGTCGCCGCGCCGCCAGCTCCCCCAAAAAAGTCCATGGCCTTCAATCTACTAGAGTCGCCGTCGAGCCGCGCTGGTAGTGGGCGCGGTGGCTGGGCGCGCTGGCGTGTCCGCCCCTAGCCGGTGACGCCGCTGCTGGTTTTCTTCAGCGTGACCGTGGGAGTGGGACTGGCGTCCCCGCCCGGGCGCTGCGGCTCGGGCTCGGGGCGAAACTCCTCCCACCAGCGCCAGTTGCCGTCCGGGCCGTCCATGTCGGTTGGCCCAATCGGCGGGGGGTGAAGAGCGCGGTGCACCACCCAGCCGAAGCCCGCGACCTTCATCAAGGCGCTCACGCAGATGGCGATTGTGGCGAAGGTGGACATCTTGTTTCAACATACGAGCGGTTCGTCCTCAGCGACCACCAAATTCGGGAGACTCAACCCGAGCTTGAGTCCTTCGTGTCCTTCGTGAGCGTGCCGTCGAAAAGGTCGTCGAAGACCTTGCTGCAGGCGTCGACGTCCTCGCTTTCAAAGCCCTCGGCAAACCAGGTGATGCGCTGCAGCGAGGTGCCGTGGTCGAACTCCGATGGGTCGGCCTCCACGCCGGCGTCGGCTGAGAGCTTGTCGTCGCCGATCTTCTCAAGCGCGCCGAGCACCTCGTCTATGTCACCGGGCTCGAGGCGCTTTTGGTCGTTGACCGACGACATCCAGATGCCCATCAGGCAGTCGGCGTTCAGCTCGTAGGCGACCGAGATCAGGTTGGCGACCTCCGGGTTTTCCTCGGCGCCCTTGTCTACTTCCTCCTCAACCCCGCCAAGGGTCTGCAGGTGGTGGCTGAACTCGTGGCCGACGACGGCGGCAACTGCGGCGTCGTTACGACCTTTGTTGTCGGCGCCGATGATCTCGTCGCGAAAGAACCTCGCCGGCAGAACCATGGTGCGGTCATCGCCGCAGTAGGCGGGGCCGGTCTCGTCGGCGTCGATCGTGCCGCAGGCGGTGTCTGCCGCCCGCTTGGGCACCCTGATCTTCGCCGGCTTCCAGCCCTCGCCCCATTGCTCGCCCCAGAATTCGTTGAGCTCGTCACCGATCTCCCGGATGAAACCGGCGAGCTGGCTCTTGGATTCTTCGGAGGAGTAGGACGGCGTATCGAAATCCGCCTCGACGCAGCCGCCGGCTCCCGTGGCGACGAGGATCGCAACGCTTGCGGCGCAGGTAATGCGAATGCAATTACGCACGTCGTGATTTTACAGATTTTGCCACTGGCGGCGGGGCCGACTTCCGCTCAGGAGCACCCGGCGCAACCCGAGCACGGGCTGCGCCGGGTGCGATACCATCACGTTCATGGTCGCCTCTCTTCACAGGGGAGCCGCAGCAGTTGCCGCCGGCGGCGTCCTCGCGGCGCTCGCGCTCGCATTGGCGCCGATAGCCGCCCACGCCGACGCCATTACCTATGCCGATGAGGGCAACGTCTGGGTTGCTTCTCCGGACGGCTCGGTCAGGAAGCAGCTGACCACGAACGCCACCAGCGACCTCAAGTACTCTGGCCCATCGCAGGCCGACAACGGGAAGATCGCGGTGATCTTCGGCAAGCTGAATCGTGGCGCCTCGCAGTTGCAGGTGCTCAGCTCGAGCGGGAGGCTGGAGAAGACCGGGCTGCTTCAGCTCAGCACCTGCGGGGCGTTCGGGCAGTTCCCCACGGCCTTCGGGTATACGCGGATCGACCCGGCAGGAAAGGTCATCGCCTATGACTACGTTTGCACCAACACCCAGGTCGGCGGCGGCACCAACACTTACGTCGCCCTCACCTCGGCAAACCAGCCCGGCGGGTTCGTCGGTGCCGAACCGCTCCAGGCCACCGGGATCTGGCGGCCGAACTGGCTGCCGACCACGGCGCCGGGAGGGGCGGCCCCCGACATGATCGTCACCAGCCAGGGGATGACGACACTCGACAAGCTCTCGTGGATAACACCGCTGGAGTCCAGGACAGTCTTCGCCAGCAACCCCGAGGCCAACACCTACATCTCATCCGGATCCGTTTCGCGCACCGGCAACGTGCTCGCCTACGCTTGGAACGAGGCCGACGACTCGAAGAGCATCTATGTGGCCCGGCTCTCGGGGCCGTTCGAGTCGGGAGTGACAGGCACCGCCGAGTGCCGGCTGGTGAACTCCCGTGAGTCGCTCAACCCCTCGGTCTCCCCGGACGGCACCCGCGTTGCCTGGAGCGACGAGGGCGGCACGAAGGTGGCCGATGTGAGGATCCCCGAGGGCGCGGGCAACCAGTGCGGCGGCTCGACCAGGGTGATCTCCGCAAGCGGTGGGGATCCCGTCTTTAGCGCCGCCGCAGCACCCACCAAGAGTGGCGGCTCGTCCGGCCTGTCGGTCAAGGGTCCGAGCAAGGCAACCCGCGCCCAGATCGGGAGGGGACTGAGTTTCTCGACCAAGTGCGCTCAGAAGTGCACGGTGAAGGCAACGATGAACGCGGGCGGTAGGACGTTGGCCCGCGGTAGCCGGATGCTGAAGAAGAAGGGCACCGCCACGCTCAAGCTCCGAGCGAAGCTCGGCAGGGCTTTCGCGTTGGTAACGGTGAAGATCAGCAGCGGCGGGAAGTCCGCCACGCTGACCATCCGGGTCTCTGGCTGACCCGCGCGCCATCCCCTGGGGTTGCGTCGTGCTCAGCCACAACCAGCCGCCTGGCCCAGCTCGACGATCGAGCCTGCCTTCACTGCGCCGACCATCAGTGCTTAGGGCGCCGCCTGCCACAACGGTGACGCTGAGCTGGTCGCGAAGTTTGACGAGGGGGTTGCCGGCGCTGGCATTGCGGGTGTGTGGGCGCGGTGCCTTGGTGCACTCGTGTATCGGCTCTGGCCGCCTAGTATTGATGGTCAATGAGAACAAAATCGGACCAACTTTTGGGGGCAGGAAT
The DNA here is from genome assembly GCA_005798685.1 of Actinomycetota bacterium. Taxonomy (GTDB): domain Bacteria; phylum Actinomycetota; class Thermoleophilia; order Solirubrobacterales; family Solirubrobacteraceae; genus F1-60-MAGs163. Next base: position 2,999 of record SYIT01000098.1, read on the forward strand.
GACGAGCCAGGCTAGCTCCGTTTCGATCAAAAGAAGAGGCCTTATCGCGCTGCTGACCGTGGCCGCGCTCGCGCTCGCTGGCTGTGGCGACGGTGGGATGGCGCAATCCGGCGATTCGGGTGTCGCAAAGCTGGGTGAGCACGCCGGCGGAGCGGCCTTCGGCCACGTGCACGGTCTCGGAATTAACCCGCGCGATGGGGCGCTCTTTATCGCCACCCACGGTGGCCTCTTTCGCGCCGCCCCAGGCGACGCGCAGGCACGGCAGGTAGGGAAAAGCCAGCAGGATCTGATGGGCTTCACGGTTCTCGGACCAAACCAATTCGTTGCCTCAGGGCACCCTGACCCCGCAGCCGGTGGACCGTCAAACCTCGGACTTGTCCGCAGCGATGACGCGGGGCGCGCATGGCGCCAAGTGTCGCTGCTGGGCGAAGCTGATTTTCACGTGCTTCGTGCTGCTGGTCAGACGATTTACGGGTTTGATCAAAGCCGAGGGCTGATGGTGAGCACGAACGGCGGGCGTAGCTGGCAGACGCGGACGCCGCCGGGGCAGCTGGTCGACCTGGCGATCGACCCCAAGCAGAGCCGCCGGATTGTCGTGTCGACGCCGGAGGGTGTGTTCACGTCCGCCAACGCTGGCGCGGACTGGAGCTCGCTCGGTCCGCGCCCTGCAGGCCTCCTTGCCTGGCTGAAGGATGGCTCGCTCTACCAAGTCGACGGCTCCGGAACTGTTAGCACCAGCAAGAACGGTGGGGAATCATGGTCGGATGCCGGATCGCTTGGCGCTCAGCCGGTTGCTTTTGCTGGCGCCGGCGGCGACCTCTACGCGGCGCTCGGCGACGGCGTCGTGATGGGCTCCGCCGATGGCGGCGCTAACTGGGCTATGCGGGCCCGCCACTAGCGGCGAAGCGGCCTACAACCAAGCTTGATCGAGCAAGGCGAGGGCAATGTGTCCGGCGCGCAGCCTGCCGCAAACGTGACGCCGAGCTGGTGGCGCTGCCTCAACCGCGCTGCCATCCCTTCCCGCTCAGGCCTTCGGGCAGCCGAGGCGGTTGGGCTTCTTCAGCGCTGAGCCGGCGCCGCCTATGACCTTCGCGAGCCGCGCGCCCACGACCGGGCTCCACGTGAGCGACGTGTCATCCGGCAGGCCGATTCCCTTTGAAACGAAGAGGCTGTGGGTGAGAGACCACTGGTAACAGGAGCGGTGGGGGAGCAGCTTGTCGCTGATGCCCTGCGCGAAGGCCGTTACGCACGCCGTGATCTTAAAGATTTTGCCACTGGCGGCGGGGCCGGCTTCCGCTCAGGAGAAGGCGCGCACTGGTGATGGCGGCGCTCTCCCTCGCAACCACTCGTGGCGGCTTAGCGCGCTTCCATATCCCCTTTAGCCTGCGGCGAAGCACAGCAAGCGGCTCAAACGTGACGACCGCGCGACTATTCTTCGCCGATGCCTACAAGTCGCCGCCACTTGCCAACTCTATTTGTCGCCGCGATCGCCACGACCGCTGTGGCCGCCGCTCCAGCCACGGCGTCAACCTTCCAGCCCGACCGCTCATTTGGCAGCCGCGGCATTGTGACCACCAATCTCAAGGGCGTATCGCTGAACGCCTACGACGCGGTCGCCCTCAGCGGCGGCAAGACCGTTGTCGCCGGGCAGTCAAGCACCTCCAAAGGTGTGACGCAGGTCGTCGTGGCGAGGTACTTGAAGAGCGGCAAGCTTGACCGCAGCTTTGCCGGCAAGGGCATCTACAAGAGCGCCTTTCCCGCCTCGAAGGGGCCGTTCGTGGCCCGGGCTGTAGGCGTTCAGCCCCGGACCGGAAAGATCGTGGTTGCCGGCGGCTACGGCGAGGGGTCGGTACTGCTGATGCGCCTGACCTCCTCAGGCAAGCTCGACAAGACGTTCGGCCCCAGTCGCAGCGGAACGGTTACCCGTGCGGTCGGCGATATCGCCGGATCTATGGCCTTTGGTGCGGGCGGCGCAATCATCGTTGGCTCCTCGAACCAGAACCTCAACGGGCGCCCCTTCGTCCTCGCCGGCTTCACCGCCTCCGGCAATCGCGACAGCTCATTTGGCAGCGGAGGCCTGGTGCAGCTGATCTTCTGGGATCCGGTACAAGCCTCGAGCGCCGGGCTTAACAACTTGGCGGTAACGCGGGGCGGCCAGATCATCGGTTCGAGCCACCTCGATTACATAGGCGGCGACGGCCACGGAAGCGCCGGGGTATTTCGCCTCGACAGCACTGGCCAGCTGGTCGAAAGCTTCGGCAGCGGCGGCCACGTGGAGCTGGCCCGAGCTGACGCCAGCGGGACTTTCCCATTCTGGTGGCCGGCGGGAATGACGATCGACTCTGCCGGGCGGATCACGATCACCGGTGACGGCACCGGTGTGGCTGCAAGCTCAAAGGGAGCGGTGCGCGCGGTCAGAATCACCGGCAGCGGCCAGATTGACACCAGCTTCGGCCCCTCCGGTGACGGCTGGGCGATCAGCGACGGCGTAAGCGACGGCTCGTGGCCGCTCTCTGGCGCCGCGCCCACGGCAGGCGGCGGGCTGGCAATAGGAGTCGGCAACTGGATTCTCGGCCTAACCCCCAGCGGCCTTAAGAACAAGCAATTTGGTTCGAGCGGAGCCTTCAAGATCACGCGCCCGGCAGCGGTCAGCATCAACGCACTGCTCTCCGGCAGCTCAGGGCGCACGATCACCGCGGCCGGCAGCGCAGGCAACGCGCTCTACCTCGCCCGTTTCAAGCGCTGAGCGGTGGCCGCCTGCGCTGCGACGCTCGACGCTCAGGCCGCGCCCCTAAAGCTGATCAGCAAAGGTCACGTAGAGTCCCCAGCTATGAAGCTGAGGAAGAGAACGACGCCCGAGGCACCAGCCAACCAGATGGCCCCTGCCGAGCACGGCAAGTCGCTGCGCAAGCAGACGCCGCGCGCACCCCGGACGGGTGGGTAATCAAGGAAGAGCCGCCGGTGATTACCGCCGTCGTCTCCGGCCAGCGCCAGGACGTTGAAACGCTCGTCGCCGCCGCCTTTGCGAACTACCTCGGTTCGCTTGGGCCGGCCGAGCGCGTTGTGATCGAGCGCTACCACCGCGTCGATTTTGCCCGCAAGGTCGTCGGCGTAGGTTCGGTCGGCACGCAGGCGTTCATGCTGCTGATGATGGGCGCCCACGACGAGGATCCGCTCTTCATCCAGTTCAAAGAAGCAAGCCAGTCGGTACTCGCCCCTTACGCCGGCGCCAGTATCTACAAGCACCAAGGGGAGAGGGTGGTGCGCGGCCAGCAGATCATGCAGTCGGCCAGCGATCCGTTCCTCGGCTGGACGACCGACGTGATGGGGCAAGGCAAGCACTACTACCTGCGCCAATTGCGCGACATGAAAGGCTCGGTGCCGGTTGAGGCGCTCGATCCCTACCTCTTGAGCCGCTACGCCGAGCTTTGCGGCAGCACTCTCGCTCACTCCCACGCGCGCTCCGGCGACGCCGCCGCAATCAGCGCCTACATCGGCAGCGGCGACGTATTTCCGCAGGCGATCGCCGAGTTCGCGGAGCTCTACGCCCAGCAGAACCAGCTCGATTACGAAGCGCTGCAGCAGGCCGTCGCCGACGGCCGCATTGAAGCTTCGCTTGGCGTTTGAGCCCGCGCGCCGCTTAGCGCACGCGCTTAGCTACCTTCAGCGCCGCTGCGGCGGTGAAGTTTCGCCACGTGGCGGTGAGCTGCGAGTCGGCCAGCGAGATCGTGCTGTAGTTGGCGAACTGGGCGCGGAGAATCGTCTTGCAGACCATTCTGTAGGCGGTGAAGCCGTCAACCCAGATGCTTAGCCCGCCGGGGCCGCTCTCGCCGGCAGCGAGCGCGACCTTCTGCTCGATCGTGTAACCGGGAATGGCGCCCGAGCTTTTCGACGTCTTTAGCTGCTGCGTTGCCTCGACGTCAACGCTCACTCCCTGAAACGGAAGGGTCGTGCCCGCCTTGGGCGCGCAGCGCTTCTTCGCTTCGAGCAGCGCCTTCCACGCGGCCTTCGCCTTGGCCGCGGTCGCGTAGGAGTAAATGTCACTGCTGACCGAGCGCGTGGCGCTGATGTCGCTGCCGCTGCCCTGCTGGTAGAGCGAGATTGCCGAGTTCGCTCGCTGCGCGGGGGTGCGACCGAAAACCTTGTGGCCGTCCTTGTCAACGCACATCTCAAACGGCTTCGTGTTCGGCTGAACCGAGTAGGAGAGCTCACGCGTCTTCGGCTTGTTGACGAAGAACGAGGCCGGAACGTCTCCAACCTGCAGCGAGTCCTTTAGAAGCTGCGCCTTGGAGTAGGGCAGCGCGCTGGCGGCCGGCGCTGCAATTGCGCTCAGCGCAGCAACGAGCAGCGCGGCCGTGATCGAACTCTTCAGCTTCAGCATTGGCGACAAGGTAGCGCGCCGCCCACCCGAAGCGCGCCGGTTTGGCCGCGCCGTCAACGCTTCAGTTAGAGCCTGAAGCGCTTCGCGCTGGCAGCGCCACTGACGCCGGCCTTCGCAGACGATGCTGAAAGCTTCCAGCTTCCGTCGCTGAGCGTGATCTCGCAGCGCACGAGCTTCTTGCCTTTCAGCGTGACGGCTTGGCAGCTTCCGCTACGGCGCGCCTTGCCGCGCGTGGCGGAGAGCGAGTAGCTGACGCCGCTGACCGGCTTGATGATCGCGGTGACGCGGTTGGCGCGCCGGTTCGCCTTCCAAAGCACGCGCGGGGCGGCGGGGCGCTGGCCCCGCGCTGGCGCTTGCGTTGCCGGCGGCGTTGCGCCCGGAGCTGTGCCGCTGCCAGTACCCGGCTCGTAGGCCGGTGACTTGCGCGCCATTAGCCCGCTCAGCAGCCCCATCTTCGCCGAGTTGATCGTCTTCCAGTCGTCCTGGAGGACGCCGCCGGTGTCACCGGAGTTGGGGTTCCACGCCCAGAAGGTCCAGCTGATTCCCTTGGCGGCGAGGTAGTCGGCGAACTGACGGATCCAGCGCCCTTCGACCGTGTCAGGGCCAACGTTCTTGGCTCCGAACTCGCCGATCAAGATCGGTGCGGTGCCGGCTTCGTGGATGTAACCGAAGCCCTTCTGCCAACGGTCGGCGAGGATCTCGGCCATCTTCGGGTCGGAGAACCACGGCTGCGCATGAACGCCTGGGCCGTACTCGTGCGGTGAGTAGACGAGCCGGTTTGCGACGCTGAGGCGGACCGGGTTGTTGCGGACGCCTTCGAGGTTGCCGCCCCACCAGTGACGGTCGAGCCGCTGGCCGCCGGCGACCGGGCCTTCGATCCCTTCAACAAAGATAAGCCAGCTGGGCGCGTTGGCGAGCACTGCGTTGCCGGCCAGCTCGGCGGCGCGGCGCCAGTCGTTGGCCGCGGCCGTGCCCCAAGTTGCCTCGCCGTGGGGCTCGTTCTTGAGGTCGGCGCCGATCACGTTCGGGGTATCGGCGTAGCGGGCCGAGAGCGCCTTCCAGTTGCCCACCCAGTCGGCCTCGCTGTAGCCGCCAACCCCGTACCAAAGCGGGCTCATGAATGAATCATCGGTTGACGAGTGGTTGTCAAGGATGATCATCAGCCCTTGACGCCCGGCCTCAGCGATGATGATGTCCATCGCCTGCTGCGGCGTCTTGCCGGCCAGCGCGGCGTTGCGCCCGCCGCCGTAATCGATGCCGCTGGTGGTGGCGGAGCGCAGCGCCTCGATTGAAAACGGCATCCGAATCGTGTTGAAACCCTGCTCCTTGATCTGCGCCAGCATCTCTTTGTAATCGCGGCTCCAGAGGCCGTGTGGGGCGTGGTTTGCGGTCTCAAAACCGAACCAGTTCACGCCCTGGAGCACAACCTCGTCGCCGGAAGCGTCAACGATCTTTGCGCCCTGCGTCTTCAGCGGCATCACTGCGGCGGCCTGCGAGAGCGAGGGCAGCGCGAGCGCTGCCAGCAGCGCTGCGGCGAGCGTGAAAAGTAGTGCGCGGCTGTGGATTGAGGCGCGCGCGGCCTCGGGGCTGAACATCGTCCGTATCTCTCCCTCTACTCCGGGGCGCGGAGTGGTCACACAACTTCCTTGCGTGACCTAAGAACACGGCGCTGCGCGCGTAGTTGCGCCGCGGCGAGCGCAGCGCCCACCCAGCGGCGCCCTCTTTAGAGCGCGAGGGCGATTGCCATCGCTGCGCGGTCGGCGCCGCCTGAGCGATTCTCGCCCGATGCGGTGAAGGTAACGTTGACCTTCGCGCCGGTCAGCGAGGTGCCGGCCGGCAGGTAACCGGCGCTGATTGCGCCGTTCAGGCAGGAGCGCAGATTGGTTGAGTATGTGCGCGTGTTGGCGGGGTTCGGCGCGGCGTCGGCGGTCGGGTCGGCGGGGCCGTAAAAGTTACCCTCCGGGGTTACCGGCTGGCCGGCAGCGTTGCAGCTGAACTCCCGCGAGACGCCAACCTCGGTGCCGCCTGCGCTGCGAAGGCCGCCGATCGTAATTGTGTAGTGAAGGTTGCCCATGTCGACCAGCGCACCTTCGCCGGTCCCGGCGATGCCACGGCGCTGCGGCCGCCAGTAATCAAACGCAAGGTCACCGGCGGCGCTGACGGCGATCGCCGAACCCTCGCTTGAACCCGGGCTTGCAGCGTCACCGTTAAGAATTGTGGTTGCAACGCCACCGGAGGTGACGGTCTTAATCGCTGGCACGGTGACCGGGTAGCTGGGCAGCGCCACCGGCGTGAGCACGTCGCCGCTGGCACCGCGGAAGACCACATTGAAGAGGTCACCGGGGGCCATTTGGGCTGTTGTTGCGCGCGGCTGCAATCCTGCTGCCCAGGCGTTCTGACCGTTGTTGGTGATCTTCTCAAGCCCGTTGCCTTGCCGGTTGCCGTCCGGCCGCCAGTTGCGCCACAGCGTGCCGCGGGGAAGGTCCGGCGAGGACTCGCTCAGCCCGCCTAGAACGGCCGTGCCGGTGACCGAGTTGCAGTAACTGACAGCGCCGCAGTCGACGTAAGCTCCAGTCGCTGCGGGGAGGTCGCCGCCGCCGAAGTAGAAGATCATGTTGAACTTGTTCTCGCCGGAAACGTTGGCGTCGATCTGGGCCTGCGTCACGCCGGTAGCGTTTACGTTCGTTCCAGCGTCGCTGGGTCGAAGGTTCAAGGTTGCGAACAGGCCGGCGCTGATTGGGCGCTGAGTCGAATCTTGATTGTCGAGGATTCCGTTTCCGTTGTCGTCAACGTCGATGTTGCTGGTCAGGCCGTCGCGGTCAGGGTCGGTGCCGGAAGGGACGTCGCGACCGCCGTTGTCGCCGCCGCCGCCGCCGCCGCCGCCG
>SYIT01000099.1 GCA_005798685.1 Actinomycetota bacterium
CGCGTCGGTCTGGATTACATCGTTGATCGCGAAGCCGTTGAGGCCCTCTATGGAGCGCTGCTTCGCCGATACGACGCCGGTCGTAAGACTGAATGCCTGACCGAACGGGTTGCCGATCGCAACTACCGGGTCGCCTACTTGGACGTCTTTGGCCGAGGCCAAGGGAAGTGTCGTTAGGTTCAAACCGTCGGGGTCGATCTGCAGCACAGCAATGTCGGATGAGCGGTCGGCGCCGAGAATCTTGGCGTCAGCGGTCTTGTCATTGGAGAAGCGGACAGAGACCTTCTTGGCGCCATCCACAACATGTGCGTTGGTGAGAATTGTTCCCCGCTTGTCGATCACGAAGCCGGAGCCGCTCGACTTACCGTTCTGTGACTCCGGCGCACCAAAGATGTTGGAACCCTTCCTTTCGACGTCGGCGGTGACGGAGACAACTCCCTTTGAGTCGCGCCGGTAGATCTCTCGCGGAGTCATCCCACCGCCGGAGCTGACGGTCTTGATGCCGGCGCTCGAACCCTGCTCGACAACGGTCGTCGTCGTTGAGCCACCGCCGATGCCGATGATCGACGCAGCGACGAGCGCGACGATCGCGCCGAGTAGGCCAGCAAACGAGCTAATGAGCCATGTCGAAGGTGAAGTTTTCATCACTCGAAGGAAAGCGTCGCTCTCTGAAGGGCCGCTAAAGAGTTAGTTAAGCAATTGCGATGCTGCGTTAGTCAAGGTCGGCCTCGTGGCCACCGGTTAGTTGCTCAAGCGCCTCGCTTGGATCGTCACAGGCGAGCAGGCTCTGGCCGACCAACACTGCGTCGACTCCGACGCGCTCGAGCTCAGCAAGCTGCTCGCGCTCGTCAAGGCCAGATTCGCTAACGACCGTCTTGCCAGCCGGAATGTCAGCCAACAGCGAATGGGTAACACCAACGTCGACGCTGAAGTCGCGCAGATCGCGGTTGTTGATCCCGATCAGGTCTGGATCAACGGCATCCAAGACGCTCGCCAGCTGCTGTTCGTCGTGAACTTCGACCAGCACGTCGAGGTCGAGGCCAATCGCCTCGTTGTAGAGCGCTTGGAGCTGCGAGATTTCAAGCGCCGCGGCGATCAGCAGGATCGCGTCGGCGCCAGTCACAGCAGACTCAACCAGTTGGTAGTAGTCGACGATGAAATCCTTGCGCAGAATCGGCAGCTCGCTGGAGCTGCGCGCGGCAACAAGATCATCGAGCGATCCGCCGAAGTGCGCGGCTTCGGTGAGGACCGAAAGCGCCGCTGCGCCACCCCGTTGGTAGGCGTCGACGACCTCCGCCACCGTCGCGCCGGGGCGGATTTCGCCGGCGCTCGGCGAACGGCGCTTGAACTCTGCAATCACGGAAAGACCGGGGCGCGCCAGGGCCTCGGCGAAAGGCCGGTCAGCTCCACGCCGATGCAGCTGCGCTTCGAGCTGCTCAAGCGGGCGCTGCTCCCGCCTCTGCGCGACCGCCTGCTCGGTCGACTCGATTATCTGATCGAGCACGGTCACTTTGCCGCCAGCTCCACACTTCGTGCGATGTAGGCCTCGAGCGTTGCAGCGGCGGCGCCAGAATCGATCGCCGCGCGCGCCAGCTCAAGCCCGTCGGCGATCGAATCGGCCTGGCCGGCAACGTAGATCCCGGCAGCGGCGTTTAGCGCGGCAATTTCGCGCCGGGGACCAGGCACGCCGTTGAAGATCTCGACGATGATCTGCGCATTGTGCTCGGGCCCGCCACCGCTGATCTGCTCGTCGCTGGATCGCTCGATCCCAAACTCTTCTGGTGAAAGCTCGTAGCGGACGATCTTTTCGTCCTTCAGTTCAGCCACCTCAGTCGGCCCGCAGGTGCTGATCTCGTCCAGCCCGTCTTCGCTCGACACGACAAGAGCATGGTCGGTTCCCAAGCTAGAGAGCGCGCCGGCAACGAGTTCGATCGAAGCTGGCTCAGCCACGCCGATCAGCTGGCGGCGCGCGCCGGCCGGGTTTGTCAGCGGACCGAGCAGGTTGAAGATTGTCGGCACGCCGAGTGCCTTGCGGACGGGCACGACGTAGCGCGTCGCCGCGTGGTGTGCGGGAGCGAACATGAAACCGAAGCCAATCTGATCGATCAGGGCCGCCTCGTCGTCGGGCGACAGCTCAAGCTCTGCGCCGAGCGCCTCGAGCACATCGGCTGAGCCGCTCAGACCGGTCGCCGTGCGATTGCCGTGCTTTGCGACGGCGCAGCCGGCAGCGGCGGCGATCAGGGCAGCAGTCGTCGAGATGTTGAAGGTGCGGCGGCCACCGCCTGTTCCACAGGTGTCGAGCAGGTCATGGCGCTGCGGCTGGACCGCGGTTGCCAGCGATCGCATAGTCTGCGCCAGCCCGGCAAGCTCATCAACAGTCTCGCCCTTCTGACGAAGCCCCAGCAGAAGCTCGGAGATCTGCTGGTCGCTCGCCTCTCCGGCCATGATCACGGCGAGCGCAGCAGCGGCCTGATCCTGCGTGAGATTCTCCCCCGCGGCAACGGTCTCGTTGGCCAGCTCCAGCGGCGCCGGCGCCATCAGCGACCTGCCCCGACTAGAAAGTTTTCAACTATTTGCAGGCCGTCCTCGGTCAGCACTGACTCGGGGTGAAACTGAACGCCTTCGGCTGGCAGTTCGCGGTGGCGGACGGCCATCACGAGCCCGTCGCCTCGCGCGGAAACCTCGAAACAGGCAGGCAGATCTGCGTCGGCGGCAATCAGCGAGTGGTAGCGGCCGACGGTCAGCGGCGATCTCAGGCCACTGAAGATTGTCATGCCGTCGTGCTCGATCGTCGTTGTCTTGCCGTGGACTGGCTCGTGGCGGACGACGCTGCCGCCGAACGCCTGCACCAAGGCCTGATGGCCGAGGCAGACGCCGAGCGTTGCGATTCCGGCCTCAGGGAAACGTCGCGCCGCTTCGAGCGTGATGCCAGCGTCATCGGGCGTGCAAGGCCCTGGCGAGACGACGAGCCGTTCTGGCGCCGTTGCCAGCAGCTCGTCGACCGTCGCTTGGTCGTTGCGGACGACCTCAATTTCAGCGCCAAGCTCGCCGAGGTACTGCACGAGGTTGTAGGTGAAC
>SYIT01000100.1 GCA_005798685.1 Actinomycetota bacterium
CATCATCCGGGCCACCGCGAGGCCGATGTTCGGCCCGCGGCCGCTCTCGTGGTAGCGCCCACCCTGGAAGTCGGGGTCGCGCATGATCGCTTCGCGGGCGACGGTCGAGAAGGCGATGTTCATCGCGCTAAGGCGGGCGCTGGCACAGATAGGGAGGCAGAGCTCCATCGCCAGCGGGTAGTCGATCGCCCACTGCAGCGCCTGCATTCCGCCAAGCGAGCCGCCGAGCGCAGCGTGGAGCCGCTCGATCTGAAGCTTCTCCAAAAGGCGCCTGTGAACTGTGTTGAGGTCGCGAACGCTGAACATCGGGAACTCAAGGCCGTAGCGCTCGCCGGTCGCCGGGTTTAGCGACGAGGGCCCGGTGGTCCCTTGGCAGCTGCCGAGCAGGTTCGGCGAGATCACGAAGAATTTCTCGCTGTCAACCGGCTTGCCGGGGCCGATCAGCCTGTCCCACCAGCCGCGCCGCTCCGGATCGCCGTGGTGGCCGGCGGCGTGGGCGTCGCCGGTCAGCGCGTGGCAGATGAAGACCGCATTATCGCGCTCTTCGCTCAGCTCGCCGTAGGTTTCATACGCGACCTCAACCGGCCCGAGCGTGGCGCCGGATTCGAGGACGAGTGGGTCTTCTTCCGTGAAGCAGACGACCGATTCGGTCTTGACCTCGCCGAGGCCGCCTGCTTCCACGGGGTATGGCTCCTTAAGCGATAGCGGCTACGCGCGACTTCGCGAGCGCTTGGTCGATGTCGCCGAGTATGTCGTCGATGTTCTCGATCCCGACCGAGAGACGGACCGTCTCCTGCGTCACGCCTGCAGACTCAAGCTCTTCCGGGCTGAGCTGCGAGTGCGTGGTAGAGGCAGGGTGGATCGCCAGCGACTTTGCGTCGCCGATGTTGGCAAGATGGCTGAAGAGCTTGAGGCTCTCAATGAAGCTCTTGCCAGCCTCGAGCCCGCCCTTGAGTCCGAATGTCACGAGCGCACCGTAACCGCCGGTGAGCACTCTGTCTGCAACTTCTTTGTACGGGCTCGAGTCGAGGCCCGGGTAGTAGACCCACTCGACCTCCTCGTTTGCGGCCAGATGTTCGGCCACGGCCTTGGCATTGGCGTTGTGACGCTCCATCCGCAGTGGCAGCGTTTCGACGCCCTGGAGGAAGAGGAACGAGTTGAAGGGTGAGAGCGCGGCGCCGGTGTTGCGCAGCAGTACCGTGCGAACGCGGCCGATGTAGGCCGCTGGGCCCAGTGCGTCGGCCCAGACGACGCCGTGGTAGCTCGGGTCCGGTCCGATCAGGATCTTGAACTTCTCCGGCTGCGAGCTCCAGTCGAAGTTGCCGGAATCGATCACGATGCCGCCGATCGAGGTGCCGTGGCCACCGATCCACTTAGTCAGCGAGTGGACGATGATGTCGACGCCCTGATCGAACAGCCGCGCGCCGACCGGCGTAGCAACCGTGTTGTCAACGATCAACGGCGCGCCGATGCTGTGGGCGGCCTCCGCCCAGGCCGGGACGTCGAGCACGTTAAGGCGCGGGTTGCCGATCGTCTCGGCGAAGACGGCCTTCGTCCGCTCGTCGGCTGCCGCAGCGACCGCATCAGGATCGTCGGCGTCGACCCAGCGGACTTCGATCCCGTACTGGGGCAGCGTGTGGGCGAAGAGGTTGTAGGTGCCGCCGTAGAGCTGGCTGACGGAAATGATGTTGTCGCCGGCCTGAGCGATGTTGAGGATCGAGTAGGTGACTGCCGCTTGGCCGGAGGCGACGGCGACAGCGCCGATGCCGCCTTCAAGATCGGTCAGGCGCTGCTCGAGCACGCCCGAGGTCGGGTTCATGATTCGCGTATAAATGTTTCCCGGCACCGCCAGCGCGAAGAGGTCGGCAGCGTGCTGGGCGTCATCGAAGACATAGGAGGTCGTTTGGTAGATCGGCACGGCGCGCGCGTTTGTTGTCGGATCCGGCTCCTGGCCTCCGTGTAGGGCAATTGTTTCGGGGCGCTGAGTTGGTTTTGACATTTCGTTATTAGCTCCTCATTGAAGGTGTGACAGACAAAATAGCCTAAATCGGACTGGAATAAGCTCTTTGCTCAGGTCACCCACTCTAACTCCATTGTGCCTGATTTGCGGCTGCTGCGCACGATCGGTCGCTAGGCTCGCTACCGATGACCATTCCTTCCGTCCTAAACGGCCTCCTAACCGCCCACGGCCCCTCCGGCCATGAAGCCACGCCAGCCGCCCTCTGGCGTGACGCGGCCGCATCATTCGCCACATTGGTCGAAGCCGACGTGATGGGCAGCTCCACCGCCCGCGTCGCCGCCACCGGCGACGGCCCATCGCTGGCAATCGTCGGCCACATCGACGAGATCGGGCTGATCGTGTCGCACATCGAGGATTCTGGTTTTCTCCGCTTCACCGGCGTTGGTGGCTGGGACGCGCAGGTGCTCGTTGGTCAGCGCGTGGCTGTTGCGACCCGCGACGGTGTTGTGCCGGGCGTCGTTGGCAAGAAGCCGATCCACCTGCTCGACGCCGACGACCGCAAGAAGGTGCCGGAGATGAAGGAGATGCACATCGACATCGGCGCCGTTGACGGTGAAGCTGCTCGCGAGCTGGTCCGCGTCGGTGACGTCGCCGTGATTGCCGGAGACCCGGTTGAACTGCAGAGCGGCCGCGTGGCATCGCGCTCGATGGACAACAGGCTCGGCTGCTTCGTCGCCTATGAGGCGGCACGGCTGGTCGCCGAAGCCGGTGGAGCGGCGGGGGAGGTTATTGCCGTGGCCGCTGTCCAAGAGGAGACCGGCCTCGGTGGTTCAACAACGATCGCTCACTCGCTTGAGCCAGGGCTAGCAATCGCCGTCGACGTAACCCACGCGACCGACGCTCCGGGAATCGACGAGAACCAGCTCGGCAAACACCACTTCGGCAGCGGCCCCGTGATCGAGCGCGGCACGAGCCTTCACCCGTTGATCTCGGAGCTGCTGATCGAAGCGGCAGAGGCCGAGAAGATTCCTTACACGCTGGCCGCATCGGGCCGCCACACCGGAACCGACGCCGACGCGATCTACCGATCGCGTGGCGGCGTGCCAACCGGACTCGTTTCGGTGCCGCTGCGCTACATGCACTCTCCCGTCGAGGTTGTGCAGCTCGACGACGTTGAGAGCACAGCGAAGCTTCTCGCGGCCTTCGCGCTGCGCCTGCCGGCCGACGTTTCGTTTGAGCGCTAAGCAGATCGTTGCTGCTGCTCTTCGACATTGACGGAACGCTGCTGCTCAACGGCGCCGACGCGCACGCTGCCGCCGTCGTAGCGGCGCTCTGCGAGGTCTGGGAGGTTGAGTCGCCGCAGCGCGCCCACGGCGTTGAGGCCGCCGGGCGGACTGATCAAGCGATTGCGCGCGACATCCTCGAGCTGGCCGGCGTACCCCCCGAGCAGTTCGAAGCGCGCCGCGACGACTTCATCGTCGCTGCCGCCAGCCACTACGAGCGGCTTGTTCCCGACGACCTCAGCGACCGCCTCGCCCCATACGCAGGCGAAGTGCTCGCTCAGGTCAGCGGGCAGGAGCGCTACCGCTGCTCACTGGTGACCGGCAACATCCAGCAGGTCGCGCGGCTGAAGCTTGGCGCGGCCGGAATCCTCTACCCGTTTGCTGAGGGACAAGGCGGCTTTGGCTCTGATTCAGACGATCGCAACGAGCTTCCGCCGATTGCGCGGATGCGCGCCGGCCAGCGCTGGAACGGCGGCGACGCATGGCCGGCTGAGCGCACCGTTGTGATCGGTGACACTCCCCGCGACATCGCTTGCGCACGCGCCGACGGTGCGCTCGTCGTGGCGGTGGAGACCGGCCCGTTCAGCGCCGACCAGCTAAGCGAGGCCGACGTAGTACTTAAAGATCTGCGCGAGCTTGAAGCTGCGCTTGGGTCGCTCAGCTAGTGCGACTTCGGCATCGTTGGTTCAGTCTCTCGTTAGGCGCTTATAGCTAATCCGGTGCGGCCGGTCGGCCTCGTCGCCGAGCAGCTCGTGACGGTGCTCCTCGTAGGCCTCGAAGTTGCCTTCGAACCAGGTCACCTGAGAATCACCCTCAAAAGCGAGAACGTGTGTGGCAA
>SYIT01000101.1 GCA_005798685.1 Actinomycetota bacterium
AAGGGGAAGAAGGCGTCGGAGGCGAGCACGATGCCGCTGCGGTCGGTGATCCATTCGCGGCCGAGCGCGATGCCCACGGAGTCAACACGGCTCATCTGGCCGGCGCCGATGCCGAGCGTCGCCTCGCCGCAGGCGGCAACGATCGCGTTCGATTTCACGTGGCGGCAGACCTGCCAGGCGAACAGCAGGTCGCGCCATTCGTCCTCGCTCGGCGTGCGGTCGCTGACGACCTCAAGTTTCGAGCGGTCGATGCTGACGCTGTCGCGCTCTTGAACAAGCACACCGCCGGCGACCGGGCGCAGCTCGTGGCCCGCTGGGGCGGCGCCATCGTCAAGCGAGGAGAGGATCCGCACCTTCTCCTTCGCGGAGAGAATCTCCAACGCCGCCGGCTCATAGCCGGGCGCGATCAGGACCTCGATGAACTGTTCGCTTAGCGCCGCCGCCGTAGCCTCGTCAACGATCCGGTTCAGGGCGATCACGCCGCCGTAGGCACTCACGGGATCGCCGGCAAAGGCCTTGCGGTAGGCCTCAAGAAGATCCGACCCGCGGGCCGCGCCGCAGGGGTTGTTGTGCTTGACGATCACGCAGGCCGGCTGCTCACTGCCGAGCTCAGCGAGCGTCGCACGGGCGCTGTCTAGGTCGAGGATGTTGTTGAACGAGAGCGCTTTGCCGCTGAGCTGCTCGGCCGAACCGAGCACCCCTTCGCCTTCGGTACCCGACTGCCGGTAATAGGCGGCCTGCTGGTGCGGGTTCTCGCCGTAGGGCAGTTCCAGCTCGCGTTCAAACGTGGCGGCCAGCGCCTGCGGCATCCCGCCGGCGCGGGCCGCAAACCAGTTGCTGATCGCTGCGTCGTAACGAGCGATTAGCGCGAACGCCTCGGCAGCGAGCCGCTCGCGTGTGCCAAGCGAGAGGCGCCGGTCGCTGGCCTCAAGCTCGTCCAGCAGCGGGCCGTACTGTGCAGGGTCGCTGACGACGGCAACGTAGGCGGCGTTCTTCGCTGCGGCGCGAACCATCGTTGGGCCGCCGATGTCGATCTGCTCGATCACCTCGGCGTCGCTGACACCCTCGCGCGCAACCGTCGCTTCAAACGGGTAGAGGTTGACGCAGACGAGGTCGACAAACTCAATCGCGTGCTCGCGAGCCTGCTCCAAGTGATCGGCCTTGTCACGCAAGGCGAGCAGCCCGGCGTAGAGCCGTGGACTCAGCGTCTTAACGCGCCCGTCGATGATCTCCGGGAAGCCGGTTAGCTCTTCGATCGAGCGGACTTCGAGCCCGGCGTCGCGCAGCGCGGTTGCCGTGCCGCCGGTTGAGATCAGCTCAACGCCGAGCGCCGCGAGTCGCCGGGCAAACTCGACGATCCCCTCCTTGTCAGAGACTGAGAGCAGCGCGCGGGCGACGGGCGCCGTGCCCGGCGCGCGAGGATCGAAATCTGAAGACTCAGCGACGATGGGGCGAGGCTAGCGCAGCTCAGCGCTCGATGATCAGCCGCTGAGGGTTTGCAGGGTCTCTACTGACCGCGCCGCGAACCATCAGACGGACTCCTTCGGGCAGCAGTTCATGCTCAATCGTCTGCAGAATCTGGTGAACCTCGGTCGGATCGCTGTAGCCGGGAAGCTCGACCGAGCGCTGCAGCAGGATCGGCCCGCTGTCAATCCCTTCATCGACGAGATGAACGGTCACGCCGAAGACCTTCACTCCGTAATCAACTGCCTGCTCGACGGCCCGCGTTCCCGGGAATGCCGGCAGCAGCGACGGGTGAACGTTGATGATGCGGTCGCGGAAGCGCGCGATGAAGGAGTCATCGAGCAGCGCCATGTAACCAGCCAGAACGACAAGCTCAACCTCGTTCTCGTCGAGCCAGTCGGCGATCGCGTTGTCGCGCGCTGCGCGGCGCTCAAACTGATCAAGCTCGAAGCTGCGCGTGAGAATGTTGGCCGTGCGCGCGTGGCGCAGCCCTTGAGCGGCCTCGTGGTCGGAGACGACGGCGACAATCTCGGCTTCGAAACCGTGAATGCTCTCGATCAAAGCCTGCAGGTTTGTGCCGCGGCCGGAAAGCATCACAGCAATTCTCATCGTCTTGCTCCTTGGCCGGCGGAGGATTGAAGTTTGGGAAAGCGGCCGCCGCTGGAGACGATGCGGCCCGCGGCCAGCAGTGCGTCAACGCGGCCGAGCACATCGTCGGCGTGGAGATCGCCAAAGGCGCCGTAGTGCTCGAGCTCGTCGTAATGGTTGGAGGCGATCACCTTCGAGCGGCCGCCGCGCAGCACCTGAACTGCGCGCGTGCGGCCGAGCTGCGGATCGGCGCTGGCGACAAGATCGATGATCGCCTCGTCGAGGGCGCTGGAATCGGCCAGCACCGCGCGCGGCGCCAGCGACCGGCCGCTCGGCGAGGCACCCTTCTGAATTGCGCGGAGCTCGATGGAAACGACGTCGGCGACCGACTCGGGATCACAGACATCGCAGCAAGGGACGATCAGCGGCGCTGCGTCACGGTCGCGGTCACCGAAGTGGCCGAGCACCGCCGCGCGGCGGCAGCTCGGCGTCTCGACGAAATGCCAGACCGAGCGGTAGGCGGCCCAGCGCGCCTTCGTTGCCTGCTTAGCAGAGGTTTGGCAGAGGCTGCGGGCGCGGGCGTCGTAGGCGCCATCGATGCGGCCGATCTGACGGTCGGTCGGCGCCGGCGAAGGGCTTAAAACGCCTGCCCGCGCCAGGTGGCCGATGATTGCGCGGACTTGATCCGGGTTGCTGCCAAGCTCGCCGATCTCGGCGTCGTAGCGGCCATCGGGCGAGGAGGCGAAGATCCTCTTCGCGACGCCGTCGAGCTCCGCCTCGTCGACTTCCGAGCGCTCGATGAAGAAGACGTGGAGCCCTTTGTCCTTGTTCTGCGCCAGCAGCAGCGCGCGGGCAGGGGCGCCGTCACGGCCGGCGCGGCCAGCCTCCTGGTACCACGCTTCGATTGACTGCGGCACGCTGACGTGGACGACCGTTCGAACATCGGCCTTATCAACGCCCATGCCGAAAGCGTTGGTGGCGACAACTACGTCAACGCTGCCGTCCATGAAGCTGCGCTGAATCTTGGCGCGCTTCTCGCGGTCCAAACCGGCGTGGTAGGCGACGACCTTGATGCCAAGGTCGGAGGAGAGATTGGAAGCGACCTCAGCGGTCTGCTTGCGCGTTCCGGCATAGACGATTGCCGGGCGCGCCTCGGGCGTGGCGAGCGCAGCGGCGAGCTGCGCGCGCACATGGCCGGCCGACTTCGACGGCGCGACGGCGAAGGTCAGATTTGGGCGGTCGAAGCCGGTCGCAACGCTGACCGGTTCGTTCAGCCCAAGCCGCTCGGCGATGTCGCGCGCAACCCGCGGCGTGGCGGTTGCCGTCGAAGCGAAGATCGAATCGGCGGCTAGCCAGCGAGCCGCATCGCCGAGGCGAAAGTAGTCGGGGCGGAAATCGTGGCCCCACTGCGAGACGCAGTGCGCCTCATCAACGACGAAGCAGCCAATTCTCACCTGCTTAAGCGCCTCAAGGAAACCAGGCGAGGCGAAGCGCTCGGGCGCCACGTAGAGCAGCCGCAGCTCGCCGCTCTTAGCGCGCTCGATGACCTCGCGGTTGGTCGCCGCGTCCTGCTGAGCGTTGATCATTGCGACCTTGCCTCCAACGCGGCGCTCGAGCGACTCGACCTGATCGAGCATCAGTGAGACGAGCGGCGAGACAACGATTGAGAGGTCATCGCGCAGCAACGCCGGCAGCTGATAGCAGAGCGACTTGC
>SYIT01000102.1 GCA_005798685.1 Actinomycetota bacterium
CGCTCAGACGCAGGAGAACGCCGGTGTGATCACGCCGGTCGTCATCACCGTCTACGAAGACCGCTCATTCACCTTCATCACGAAGACGCCTCCGGCCGCAGTGCTCATCAAGCAGGCGGTCAAACTGAAGAAGGGCTCGGGCGAACCGAACCGCGAGAAGGTCGGCCAAATCACAGAGGCTCAGCTGCGCCAGATCGCCGAGACGAAGCTCGACGACCTGAGCGCAAACGACGTTGACGCCGCGATCAAGATCATCGCCGGAACGGCCCGCTCAATGGGCGTAGAGGTGGTCGCATGAGCAAGCACAGCAAGAGTTACGATGAGGCCTTCAGCGAAGTTGACCGCAAGCGCGAGTACGAACCGGCCGAGGCCGTCGCGCTGGTCAAGAAGCTCGCACGGGCAAAGTTTGACGAGTCGATTGAGCTGCACCTTCGCACCGGCCTCAACGTCCGCCACGCCGAGGAGCAGCTGCGTGGCACGATTGCTCTGCCTCACGGTTTGGGCAAGGACGTCACGGTCATCGTCTTCGCTCAGGGCGACAAGGCCCGCGAGGCTGAGGCTGCCGGGGCCGACGTAGTCGGCGCCGAGGATCTTGCGACAAAGGTTGAAGAGGGCTTCAGCGATTTCGACGTAGCGATCTCAACGCCTGACCTGATGCCGGTCGTAGGCAAGCTCGGCCGCGTGCTCGGGCCGTCAGGCAAGATGCCCAACCCCAAGGTCGGCACAGTGACGATGGACATCACGAAAGCGGTTGAGGAGGCCAAGGCCGGCAAGGTTGAGTACCGCACCGACCGCAGCTCGATTGTTCATCTTGTGATCGGCAAGGCAAGCTTCAGCGAAGAGGCGCTGCTCGCCAACTATGCAGCTGTCGTCGAAGAGATCATTCGCGCCAAGCCATCGGCAACCAAGGGTCGTTACCTGAAGTCGATCACTTTGACTTCAACGATGGGCCCAGGCGTCAAGGTCGATTCAGACCCATCTTTCACCCGCGATCTTCAGGAGGCAGCGCCGGCCGCGGCCTGACATCCTGAAAATTCGCGCCACCCAAGACCTCCGGCAGGCCGTGACGACGGCCACAAGTCCGGATTAGGAGGCTCATGAACAGAGAACAGAAAACTGAAGCGATCGCTGAGATCGCAGAGCAGATCGAACAGTCGCAGGCTGTCTTTGCGATCGACTATCGCGGGATTACTGTCGCCGAGATTGCCTTGGTCCGAGCCCAGCTTGGCGCTGCCGACGCCAGCTTTCGCGTGGTCAAGAATTCACTCACTGAGCTCGCTGCAGATAAGGCTGGGGCAGAGCATCTTAAATCGCTGCTTGAAGGACCGACGGCGCTGACCTTCGTTCGCGGCGACGCGGCGGCGGCAGCAAAGGCGATCTCAACTTTCAACCGTGAGACCGACCTGCTTCCCTTCAAGGGCGGCATCATCGACGGCGAGCCGCTTGAGGTTGAGCAGATCAAGATCATCGCCCGCCTGCCTGCCCGTGAGGTTCTCTACGGTCAGCTGGTTGGGATGGTCGCCGCACCTGTCGGCGGGCTTGTCCGCGGTCTCGGCGGCCTGATCGGTGGGCTCGCAACCGCGCTTGGGCAGATTCAGCTCCAGCGCGCCGACGAGCCACAGCCAGAAGCGCAGGTAGTGGCGGAGCCGGAAGCGGCTCCCGAGACCGACGCCGACGCAGCACCTGAAACTGAAGCGCAGGCTGAAGAGGCTCCAGCGGCCGAAGCAGAATCAGAGGCCGAAGCAGAGCCTGAAGTAGAGGCCGAAGCAGAGCCTGAAGTGGAGGCCGAAGCAGAGGCCGAAGAAGCACCAGCAGAAGAAGCACCAGCAGAAGAAGCATCTTCCGACAACGAGGCCGATGCTTCGGCTTAGGCCGAGCACGCCGAAGCGATCCCAGGAGGGAATAAGAACATGGCAACAACGACAGAAGCATGGATTGAAGAGCTGAAGGGCATTTCGGTGCTCGAGCTCAATGAGCGCGTTAAGGCGCTCGAAGAGGAGTTCGGCGTCTCGGCGACCGCAGTGGCAGCAGCCGCTCCGGCAGCCGGTGGCGGCGGCGATGCTGGCGGCGATGATGACGCCAGCTCAACGGTCGACGTGATTCTCACGGCGGCCGGCGACAAGAAGATCCAAGTAATCAAGGTTGTCCGCGCGGCAACCGGCCTCGGTCTCAAGGAAGCCAAGGCTGTCGTCGATGAGGCACCAAGTCCGGTCAAGGAAGGCATTGAGCGCGAAGAGGCAGAGAAGCTCAAGGCTGAGATCGAGGAGGCAGGCGGAGCAGTTGAGCTGAAGTAGTTCTTCTGCAGCGTTCTGAAGTTTCGAAGGGCGTCCTACGGGGCGCCCTTCTGCGTTTCGGCGCTGTCCGGCGTGCCTGTTGGACTAATGCCTGTGACCCACCGCTTTAACCTCGTCAACCGTATCGAGGCAAGCCACTCCTACGGCTTCGTGATGATCCTTGTCGTCCTCACGGTCATCTTGGCCGTCGCGATCCCCGACGACAGTCCGTGGCGCAGCTCGATCGCCATCTGCCAAGCCGTTACTGCGGTTATTGCTTGCTGGATCTCCGAGGCGCCAAAACGGCTCTTCAGGATTGTCAAAATCGCTGCGGTTGTCGAAATCCTTGGCGCTGTCGGAATCGGCCTGACCGACAGCGCCAGTTCGCTTCCGGGCCGCACGGTAAATGTGATCGGTGTTCTCCTCGTCGGCTGGGTGATCATCAGAGGGATAACAATCGACATCCGTGCCGAGGGAGTCCGCGGGCGCGCAGTCGCGGGGGCGCTGACGATCTACCTCCTTTTCGGAACGTTTTGTGGCTTCTTGTACGGAGTTGAGGAGTCGCTCAGCTCGAAGCCCATGCTTCAAGCGAACAACTCGACCGTGAGCGACGACGGGGCAACTTCAGCGAACATGTACTTCTCGTTCGTAACGCTGACGACCGTCGGCTACGGCGACCTCGCGCCGGCCTCAGGCGCGGCGCGAGCAACGGCAATCTTTGAGGCTTTGGTTGGCCAGCTCTACCTCGTCGGCGTCGTTGCGACGCTCGGTGGAGCGCTCGGAAGGGGCCGGGGCGACCTGCAGAGAGAGTTGGGTTCAGCCCCGGCTTCAGAGCCGCCGCCCAGCTCAGGCCCGTAATCCGGTAGACTTCTGAAATCGGTCAATAGTCGAAGCTGCCTAAGTGCGGGCGCCGCGCCACATACGCGGTCGTCTAGGGCGGGGTCCGTGAGCGCCGACGCGCCCCTCAGGTGGGGTCTGCGCAGCCTTGTGCTATCGTCAAGCTTCGCGCGTGGAAGTCACGTGCGCGTCGCAGTAGCTCGCAGTTGCCCCGTAAGCCTCTGACCTTCAGGAGTCGCCGCTTGTCCCGCGTAGACGCTCCACGCACGCGCCGTAATTTTGCGCGCCTCGAAAGCACGATCGAAGTACCCAACCTGATCGACATCCAGATACGCTCATTTGAGCGCCTTGTAAATCCCGAAAAGGGGGGGCTCCGCGAGACAATCGACGACGTCTCACCGATTGAGGACTACACCGGGAATCTAGCGATCCAGTTCGGTGAATTGGCATTTGAAGAGCCGGCCGCCACGATCGAGGAGTGCCGCGAAAAAGACATCACATATTCGCGCCCGCTTTCGGTCACCGTTGCCTTCATCAACCGCGAGACCGGCGAGATCCGTGAGCAGCAGGTATTCATGGGCGACTTCCCGTGGATGACCGACCGCGGGACATTCATCATCAACGGCACCGAGCGCGTTGTCGTGACGCAGCTAGTCCGCTCGCCGGGCGCCTATGTGATGGAGCCAAAGGACAAGGAGAAGCAGGTCTTCACCGCCAACCTGATGCCGTCCCGCGGTTCATGGCTGGAGCTCGAGATCGACAAGAAGGGCAAGGTCTTCGTCCGCATCGACCGCAAGCGCAAGCTGCCGGTGACGGTGCTGCTGCGCGCGCTCGGTTTCACCGATGACGAGCTGCTCGAGGTCTTTGAGGACTCGCGCTACATCCGCAACACGATTGCCGCTGACCCGCCGCACGCTGAGCCGCGCGCAGAGGATTACTTCAAGCGCGTTGAGGCGCTCTCAAAGAAGCTCAAGGGTAAGACGCACAAGAACGATGCTGCGCTCGACAAGGAAGCCGTCGAGCAGCTGCTCGCATGGATCACCGACGATAAGCGCAAATGGAAGGAAGCTCAGGACGAAGAGGTCACCGAGCTTTCGCAGCTCTTGACCGAAGAGGTTGAGCGCTTCGAGACGAACCGCAGCGCCGGTCTGATTGAGCTCTTCAAGAAGCAGCGCCCAGGCGAGCCGCCGAGCGTTGAGGCAGCCGAGTCGCTGCTCCACCAGATGTTCTTCGACCCCAAGCGCTACGACCTCACGCGCGTTGGCCGTTACAAGCTCAACGCCCGTCTTGGCAGCGATGTCGATCTTGACACTCGCACGCTGACCGTCGAAGACATCGTCGCTCTGATCAAGGAGCTGGTGCTGCTGCCGAAGTTGATCGGCATTCCCGAGGACGACGAGGTCGAGATCAAGGATTTTGCCGCCGAGGCGCAGTCGCTCCCGCGTGAGCCGCTGGCTGATCACCTCGACGAGTACGAGCACTTCGGTAACCGCCGCCTGCGCACCGTCGGCGAGCTGATTCAGGACGCGTTTCGCGTTGGTCTTTACCGCATGGAGCGCGTCGTCCGCGAGCGCCTGACGACCGACGATGAGGACACGATCACACCGCAGACGATCGTCAACATTCGCCCGGTCGTGGCTGCGCTGAAGGAGTTCTTTGGCTCCTCGCAGCTCAGTCAGTTCATGGACCAGACGAACTCGCTCTCCGGCCTGACGCATCGCCGCCGTCTATCGGCGCTTGGTGCCGGTGGCCTTACGCGTGAGCGCGCGCCGATCGAGGTTCGCGACGTGCACCCGACCCACTATGGCCGGATGTGCCCGATTGAAACGCCGGAAGGGCCGAACGTCGGCTTGATCGGTTCGCTCTCGAGCCACGCCAAGATCTCCGACTTCGGGTTCATCACGACCCCGTACCGCGTCGTCAAGGACGGCGTCGTAACCAGCAAGGTGGTCGATCTCGACGCCACGCAGGAAGAGGAGATGCTGGTCGCTCAAGCCAACCATCCGATCGATGAGAAGACAGGAAAGCTGCGCGGCCCGGAAGTAATCTGCCGCACGCACGCCGGTCAGTACGTGACCGTTGCGCCGAAGGACGTCGACCTCGTCGACGTTTCTCCGCAGCAGCTTTGGTCGGTTGCCACGGCGATGATTCCGTTTCTCGAGCACGACGACGCCAAC
>SYIT01000001.1 GCA_005798685.1 Actinomycetota bacterium
CGCGGCCTCTTCATGGTTGACGGCGTCCTGCTGCTCGTCGATGCCAGCGAAGGGCCGCTGCCTCAGACCCGCTTTGTTCTGCGCAAAGCACTTGAAGCGAAGCTTCCGGTGATCCTCGTCGTCAACAAGATCGACCGCCCCGACGCCCGCGTCGCCGAGGTCGTGCACGAAGTTGAGGAGCTCTTCCTCGACCTCGATGCAGATGAGGAGCAGATCGCTTTCCCGATCGTATATACCAACGCCAAGGCCGGAACCGCCTCGCTCGACGCCGAAACGCAAGGCGAGGATCTGGGGGCGCTGCTTGATCTTCTGGTCGAAACGATCCCGCCCCCCACCTTTGACCCTGAGACTCCGCTGCGGATGCAGGTCACGAACCTCGGCGCCTCCGACTACCTTGGCCGCCTCGCGATCTGCCGCGTCCATGACGGCACCGTCAAGCGTGGCCAGCAGGTGGCTTGGTGCAAACGCGACGGGAGTATTGAGAATGCAAAGGTGACCGACCTTTTCGTGACCGAGGCGCTCGACCGCGTCGAAGCGGAGGAGGCTGGGCCAGGCGAAATTGTCGCCGTTGCCGGCATCCCCGAAGTGACGATCGGCGAAACGCTCGCCGACCCGGAGGACCCTCGCCCGCTCGCGCTGATCGCCGTTGATGAGCCGAGCCTCAGCGTCACGATCGGCATCAACACTTCGCCGCTGGCCGGCAAGGACGGCTCGAAGCTGACCGCCCGCCAGATTCTTGGCCGCCTCGACGCCGAGATGGTCGGCAACGTCGCGCTGCGCGTGCTGCCGACCGAGCGCCCGGACTCGTGGGAGGTCCAAGGCCGCGGTGAACTTGCCTTGGCGATCCTCGTCGAGCAACTGCGCCGCGAAGGCTTCGAGATGACGGTCGGGCAGCCGCAGGTGGTAACGCGCGAAATTGATGGCGTCCTCAGCGAGCCGGTCGAGGAGCTGACGATCGACGTTCCCGAAGAGCACGTTGGCGCCGTCACGCAGCTACTCGCGCTGCGCAAAGGCCGGCTTGAGGAGATGGGAAACCACGGCAGCGGCTGGGTGCGAATGGAGTACCTCGTCCCGGCCCGCGGCCTGATCGGCTTCCGCGCCGAGTTCCTTACCGAAACGCGCGGCACCGGCATCGCCCATCACGTCTTCGACCGCTGGGAGCCATGGTTTGGCGAGCTGAAGACGCGCCAGACTGGCGCTCTCGTAGCCGACCGCACCGGCCCCGTGACCGCCCACGCCTGCTTCGCGATGCAGGACCGCGGCACGCTCTTCGTCGAGCCAGGCGAAGAGGTTTACGAAGGAATGATCGTCGGTGAGAACAGCCGCTCCGGCGACCTTGACGTAAACGCCGTGCGCGAGAAAAAGCTCAGCAACGTGCGCTCATCAACCGCCGATGAGCTGGTTCGCGTAATCCCGAAGAAGCTGCTCTCGCTGGAGCAGGCGTTTGAGTTCGTGCGCGCAGACGAGGCGGTCGAAGTGACCCCCTCGCACGTCCGCCTGCGCAAGGTCACACTCGATCAGGTTGGGCGCGAAAAAGAGGCTCGCCGCTCAGCCAAGGGCGCGGCGCCGCTTGGCGCTGAAGCCTGAGCGAGCCGTTGCGGCAGCGACTAGGGAACGCGCTTAGCCGCGTAAGCCCAAACATTCGGCTCTTTTGGCAGCCTTGGAGCAGGATCGGTGTAGAAGCGTGGCAGCGCAGCGCGCGAGCGGCCGGCCGAACGCATTTTTTCGAGCCCCGGCGCCAGCAGCTTCGAGCAGACGTCCTTGGGCAAGCGCTTCACGTTTGCCGGCCCCTTGTGCGACATCGCATCTTCGGAGACGGCGAAGGTCACGGAGTCGAGCGCTGAACCGATGTGGCTTACGTTCCGCCCTGGGCAGATGTCCTGGATCAGGATGTTGGTTGCGCCTTTCAGCGATGAGGTCGGGTTCTTACCGGTTGTCGGCTGAACCGTCTCATCGGTAGCGGTGCGAACCGTCGTCCACGAGGTCGGGTTCGGTGACTCGTCGTACTGCCGGTTTATTGCCTTCAGCAAGTTCGACCCCGCTGCCTGCTGCCAGCTCGCGGCTTGGCACGGGTTCAGTGCGCTGCAGCCGCCAAGGTTCACAGTGGTGCCGTGCTGGGTGCCGGCGACAGCTATCACGTCGGTCACCTTGGCGCGCAGGCTAGGCCAGTAGGTCAGCGCCCAGCGCGGCAGCAGCCCGCCCTGGCTGATGCCGAAGACCGCGATTGGCTTGCCGTAACCGGCGGCCATCCGACGGATGCCGGAGACGAGGTACTCAGCGGCGACCTGGATGTCGCCGGTAGTGCGATAGGGGAAGTTGACGTAACAGATCGGTCGACCGGTCGTGGCCAACGCCGCCTTGCCGATCGCGTAAGCCTCCTCGCCGGTGTAACCGGTGCCGGTTACGAGCATCACCGGCTGCGGCCCGCCGCGCTTGATCGCGGTTGGGCAGACAAGCGACTCGGCGAGCCGTGCCTTTGGCGCTGTAAGCGCCGGCTCTTTATAGGAGCTCTTGGCAACTGCCGACGATGCCGGCAGAGCGATTGCGATCAGCGAGAGGGTGGCGGCGGCAAGCAAGCCGCGGCGGATTGGATAAGTCATCGGCGGAGCATACGTCTTATCCCGCAGAGCCGCGTTGGTCGTCAGTTCCGTAGGCTTGCGCCCATGCACGATATGCCGGAAATCTTCCGCACCCCGGACGAGCGCTTCGAAAACCTGCCCGGTTACAACTACGAGCCCAACTACGTAGAAGTGAACGGAATGCGCCTCCACCACCTCGACGAGGGCGAAGGACAGCCGGTGCTCTGCTTCCACGGCGAGCCGAGCTGGAGTTACCTCTACCGCAAGATGCTCGACCTGCTCGTTGCTGATGGCAAGCGCGTGATCTGCCCCGACCTCATCGGCTTCGGTCGCTCCGACAAGCCGACCGATCAGCAGTGGTACAGCTACGAGCGCCACTGCGAGAGCGTCACCGCCCAGCTCGATCAGATCGAGGGGCTCGAGGACGTAACCGTCGTCGTGCAGGATTGGGGCGGCCCGATTGGGCTGCGCTGGGCGACCGAACACGCCAATCAAGTTGCACGGCTCGTGGTCATGAACACCGGCATCTTCACCGGCCGCGTTAGCAAAGGCTTCATGGCTTGGCGCGAGTTCGCTGAGAAGACGACCGACCTGCCGGTCGGAATGGTCATCAAAAACTCAACTACCAGCGAACTCAGCCCCGAAATCATCGCCGCCTATGAGGCGCCGTTCCCAAACGTCGAAAGCAAAGCCGGTGCGCATCAGTTCCCGCTGCTGGTGCCGATCAACAACGACGAGGAAGGCATCGCCGAAATGATGGCCGTCATGGACGCACTAGCAGACTGGGAAAAACCGACGCTCGTCGCCTTCGCCGATCACGACCCCGTCTTCCCTTACCCCAAGTCGGGCGACCGCTTTACCGAACTGATCCCAACCGCAGGCGAGCAGGTCCGGATTGAGAACGCCGGCCACTTCCTTCAGGAAGATAAGCCGGAAGAGATCGTCGCCGCGATGCGTGCTGCCTTTAGCTGAAGGCGATCACGCTGCGGATGCCGTCCTGGGCTTCCATCAGCTCAAAGCCGCGGTTAACTTCATCGAGGCTGAGGCTGTGCGAGATGAACGGATCCAAGTCGATCTCACCTTCGAGGTAGCGATCGATCAGCGCCGGCACCTGGTCGCGCCCCTTGACGCCACCGAACGATGAGCCGCAGACGCGCCGGCCGGTGATCAGCCAGCGCGGAATGACGTCGAGCGTCTCGCCCTTGCCGGCAACGCCGGCAACGGTGCAGAGCCCCCAGCCCATCCGCGCCGATTCGGCCGCCTGCTGCATAACCGAAACGAGGCCGGTCGCTTCGAAGGTGTAGTCAGCGCCGAAGCCTCCGGTCTCTTCAAGAATCCGTTCAACCGTGTCGGGGCCTGCCGTCCAAGTGTCGGTCGCGCCCTGCCCGCGGGCCAGCTCAAGCCGCTCGTCGGAGAGGTCGACGCAGATGATCCGCTCCGCTCCCTGAATCCGCGCGCCTGCGACGGCGCCAAGGCCGACCATGCCGGCGCCAAATACCACGCAGGTCGTGCCCGGCTCCACTTTCGCCGTATAGATCGCCGCGCCGATACCGGTCGAAAGGCCGCAGGCGAAAAGGCAGGCGTGGTCGAGCGGCGCCTCTTTCGAGATGTTCGCCAAGGCGATCTCCGGCATCACCGTGTACTCGGCGAAGGTCGAGGTTCCCATGAAGTGGCGCAGCGGCTCACCATCGAGCGAAAGGCGCGTAGTGCCGTCGGGGAGGTAGCCCTCACCCTGCTGCTCGCGAATCGCAAGGCAGATATTGGTGCGCGGATCGAGGCAGTGAATGCACTCGCGGCACTGCGGCGAGAAGAGCGTCACGACGTGGTCGCCCACCGCAACGGAGCTGACACCCTCACCGATCGCCTCAACAACGCCGGCGCCCTCGTGGCCGAGCACGGTCGGCGCGTAGCCGGAAGGGTCAACACCGGAGGCCGTATACATGTCGGTGTGGCAGACGCCACAGGCGACGAGCCTCACGAGCACCTCGCCGGCCTTCGGCTCAGCGAGGTCCACCTCGCGAACCACAAGCGGCTTGCCGAATTCTTCGAGAACTGCTGCGCGGATCTTCATTCGCGCATCTTATGCGCTGCGCTAAATCGTGTTTGACGAAAACAGCAGCGCGGCGATCGAGATCGGCATGCCGAAATCCCAGATCAAGATCATCGTGTTGTTTGGCGCGTAGTTCTTGTCGCGAATGATCTCAACGAGGTGGTTGATGCCAGCGAGCAGGAGGAAGGTGAAGATCGGCAGTGCGATCGCGATCCAAGCCTCCTTGCCGTGCTGGCTGGCGTAGATGCTGCCGAGGCCGAGTCCAAGTGAAACGAAACCGATCTCATACTGGAAGCCGTTCGTGACCCAGCCGATCGATTCGGCCATCTTCTTGGCGAAGATGGTGTGCATAAACGATGAGGCGAGGAATACCCAGCCGGCCATGTAGAGCATCCAGCGCAGGTAGGTGACGTCGGTCAGCTCACCGGAGACGAAGCCGGGAGGAGTTGAACCGGCAAGCGCAAAGATCCACGCGAGCACAAAGAGGCCGGGCAGAATGAAGCTGGATACTTTTCCCATGGCGAAGAAGTTCGCGCTGCGCGCGCGGGTCCCTCCCCTAGCGGTAAGCGCGAAAAACCTCCCAGCGTCGGTAACTACTGAGTTTTTTCAGCTTTTGCTCGGGCCCAAACGCCGGCTTTGGCCCGGCAACGCGGGCCGGCGCAACGAAAACGATTGCCGGCGGCTGCCAATTCGGCTGCGACTGGGTCGAATTCCAGGTTCCCTGCACATCGCGTAACGGAAGGTCTAGCTTCCACGCCAGCCCCGTCTGCTCGTAGGGGTTGATCGCCGGCTTGCCGACCGCGACGATCGCGTCGCGCCCACCGACGGCGCTGATCGCGCCGCTCAGTTGGTCGGACTGCTCGGCGTCGAGGCGGGCAACGCTTAGTAGCCGGGCATCGGTGCGCAGAACGAAGATTCCAAAGCCGAGCATGAGCAGCGCGATTCCAGCGGTCGCGGCGTACTTGGCCGTTCGCCCCGAAGCGGCAGCGATCAGCCAGCCTGCCCCTACGCCCGCGAGCACGCAGCTCAGCGCCGCCGGACCGGCAAGGTAGCGGCGCGCGCCGGTGAAGCCGAGCTGCGCCATCACTGCGACAACGGCAACCCAGCCGATCACGAGCAGGGCCAGCAAGAGCACTTCGCGGTTGCGCCGGCGCCAGGCAAAGACGAGAGCCGCCAGAGCGAGAAGCAGGACAGGCGCGATCACCGAGTCGCCAAGTCGGCTGAAAACCTCCAGCGCCGGTATCGCCTCGCGCGCAGCGCTCGTCGGAGTCTGCCCCTGCGCTGTCGCTGCGCCCTGCGCTAAGCCCCCGGAGCCAGCCCAATCGAAGATCACCCAGACCAGCGGAGGCACAACCACCAGCGCCGCAATCAGGCCACGCCGACGGCCGATGTGGTGCGCGCACCAGAGGCCGTAGATCACCGCCACCAACCAAAGCTCGGGGCGAATCAGCCCAGCGAGAGCCAGCAGCGACAGCGCCGTCAGCCGGCGATCGCGCAGATGCAGCAGCACTGCGCCGAGCACGAACGCGGCGAGCAGCGGTTCCGATGAGCCATAGAGCGCCGTCCGTGGAAGGTCGGTGCTGACGAGCAGAGCAAAGGCGGCGACGACGAACGCTGCGGCCGCGGCGGGAGTCCCCGCCAGACGGGCAGCGCAGCGACCGGCGAGCCAGATCGCGTAGAGCGCAGCGCCGCGAACGAGAGCCAGCCATAGAAACGGCGCCAGACCGTCAATCCAGGCAAATGGCGCGCTGACGAGCACCGGCAGGGGCTTCCAAGAGGGGCCGCCGGTCGTGTCGAGCGAGAGCTCGATTAGCTCACGCGCCCAAACCATCCAAGCCCACGCGTCATAGCCGAGCGCCGGGGCGAGCAAGACGCTCGCTGCCCCGATCAGCAGGCAGCAGGCGATCACGATCCGCTCGTCAGGCCAAGCCACAGCGCCGAGAGTAACGGCGGGCGCCGCGGGGAAGCGCCGCCGCGAGCCGACCGGCCGGTAGCCTCCCCGGCAAGCGCGGCCTGCCGACGGCCGCCGGACGAAAGGCAGCTGAAGTGGAGAATTTCGAAGGACGGACCGTTTTTATGTCAGGTGGGAGCCGTGGGATTGGGCTGGCAATCGCAGTCCGTCTGGCTCAGGAGGGAGCCAACGTCGCGATCATGGCCAAGACCGACGAGCCAAACCCGAAGCTGCCGGGAACGATCCACACCGCCGCTGAGGAGATCAACGCCGCCGGTGGCAAGGCGCTTCCAATCCTTGGCGACATTCGCTACGAAGATCAGGTTGCTGACGCGGTAGCGAAGACGGTCGAGGAGTTCGGCGGGATCGACATCTGCGTCAACAACGCCTCGGCGATCGACCTGCGCCCGATCGGTGAGCTGCCGCCAAAGCGCTACGACCTGATGGCCGACATCAACGTGCGCGGCACGCTGGTCGTAACGCAGTCCTGCCTGCCGCACCTGCGCCAATCCGATCACGCCCATGTGCTGACGCTGAGCCCGCCGCTTTCAACCGACCCAAAGTGGCTGAAGGGCCACGGCCCTTACACGGTCGCGAAGTATGGAATGTCGATCCTGACACTCGGCCTCGCCGCCGATGAACTGGAGAACGGCGTGGCCGCCAACTGCCTGTGGCCGCGCACTCTGATCGCCACGGCCGCAGTTCAGAACCTGCTCGGCGGCGATGAGGCGATGGCGAAGGCGCGCACGCCGCAGATAGTGGCCGACGCCGCGCGCGAGATTCTGATCCGCGAGCCAGCCGAGTGCACAGGCAACGCGTTCATTGATGACGAGGCGGTGGCTCACGCCGGCATCACCGACCTAAGCGGCTACGCCGACAATGATTCGCAGCTCGCGCTCGACATCTTCGTCGACGGCTGGCCGGAGGGCTAACGACGGTAAAAATCTCGTGAAGGCGCAGCGGTGGTGGCAACAAAGTGGCGAAGTGGTCCTAGTCTCTTTTTAGACCACCAAATGTCATACGTCGATATCCACTGCCACATTCTGCCCGCCGTCGACGATGGTGCGCGCGACCTTGAAGAGAGCGTTGAGTACGCGCGCAGGCTCGTTGACGAAGGCGCGCGCGAGCTGATCGCAACCCCCCACGTCGGCAACCCGCGCTTCCCGTTCGACCCGACCGAGATCGCCGATCGCGTCGCCGCGCTCAGCGCCGAGCTCGAGCAGCGCGCGATTCCACTTCAAATCCACGGCGGCGGTGAACTTCACCCTTCGGAGCCAAACGCGCTCAGCAACGATCAACTCGAGCTGATCGCCAACGGCCCGCCCGGTGCCCGCTGGCTGCTCTTTGAGATCCCTTTCGCCGGCGTTGACCAGCGCTTCGCCGACGACTGCCGCGAGCTAATGGCGCGCGGCTTTGGCCTCGTCATCGCTCACCCCGAGCGCGCCCGCGGGCTCTTCAGCGATGGCGGCTGGCAGCTGCTGCGCAGCCTCGTCGCCGAAGGCGCATTGCTGCAGATCAACGTCTGCTCGCTGCTTGGCAACAACGGCCTCGAAGCACAGGAGGCCGCCGTCGGCCTGCTACGCAGCGGCTATGCCTTTACGCTCGCCTCCGACGCCCACCCAGGCACGCGCGACCACACCGCTGCGCTCGGCTTCGCGCTGACGCTGAGGGCCGGTGCCTCGTCGCTGCAGGCCTGGCGGCTAACGCAGGCCAACCCTCGCTTCCTGCTGCGCAGCGGCATTCCGGCCGGGTTTAACGAGCAGCGCGGCGTCAGTCTCGGCCGAGCACCACTGCCGGTCGCCTGAGCCAAGCTGCGCATCCGCCAGCTGAACGACCACTGCGCCTGCCGCGCTAAAGCTTAAGGACTGCCGGGGGCGCAGCGGCCGTAGGCGAGGAAGTATTCGTTGCTGGCGATGAACTTGAAGCCCGGAGGCGGTACCTGAAGTGCCTCCCAGCCGTTATCGACGGCGTACTCGTTGACGTTCAGATCGGGGCGAGACTCGTATGCCGGATTGATCAGGATCGCGACGCCCTCGGTCTGAACCGGAATCTTCGTATCGGAGCGCGGAATGATCGCCGGCGGCTCGAGATGGAAGCTCCACTTCGCCTCCGGCAGCAGCTTCTGATTGGGCACGCTGACGGCCCCGCATCTACGCGCCTTCAGCACTTCGGGATTGGTCATGATCGCGCGGAACTGATCGGTGATCGCATGGCGGCGACGGACATCCTCGTCAATTCGAGCGACGTTGAGATGGGTCACGGTCCAACCGAAACCGGCGATTACCAGCAGCAGCGCAGCGCCGGCCCAGAGCTTCTTGAAGGTGCTGCCGCGTTCCACCTTGCTCCAGCCGGTCGAGGCATAGGTTGCGAAGAGAATCAAACCGACGACGGCAAGCAGGATGTAGCGCCAGACGTTCGCGAGGCCGCCGCTGGCAATAACTAGGTAAGAGAACCAAGTCGTCGCAACCAAGATCGCGGGAAGAATTAGCTGAGTGCGGCGCTGTTGGATGGCCAACACAACGCCTAGCCCGGCAAGGATTGAAAGCGGTAGCTTCAGCACCGAATTTGTCCAATAGAGCGTGTAGTAGGGGAGCGTTTCGAATGGGCGACTACGACCTAGATCGACGGCATTTCGACTGGTCGCCGTCATCGAGAAGAGCGGGTTGCCGGTCACAAACCAATCGGTGGCCAGCCAGATCAGCGGCGCGATAGCGGTGTAGCAGAGAATCCGAAAGCGGCCCGACCAGCTAAGCGGGTAGCCGACCCAGAGGAAGTACAGCCCGAGCAAGAGCCAAGCCTCAGGGCGCAGCAGCCCGGCCAGGATCAACAGTACCCAGACCAGCCCGCCACGGCGCGGCGAGCGAGCTTCAAGGTAGGCAGCCCAGCAGACCAAAGCCGCGTAGGGCGGATCGAGGAAACCGACGCCGGCCAGCCATGCGACGTCGAGTCGCGTCGCCATCAGGCCGATCGCGACGAGTCCACCAAAGATTCCGGTGATGAAGACACCAAAGCGGAAGACGGCAATCAGCAGCGCGATGTAGCCAACCAGCGCAAGCGCTACGAACATCTGTGGCGCGGCGTCACCGAAAGGCAGTAGCAGCAGGCCGATCGCCAGCATCAGCGGGTGTTCAGTCGGCACGCGATAGCCAGCGAAGTTCGGCATCACCCCTTCCCAGATGTCGCGCGACCAATTGAGCGACGAGAGCGTGTCGAAGGTCGCTGGCGGTTGATATTCAAGTAAGCCGACGAGTACCGCCACCGAGATCACAATGATCAGCGCGATCATCACGTAGCGCTCTAGGCGTTCGTCGCCGCCGCCGCGATTGCGTTCGGTCGTCGACACGACGCCTCAGAATAGCGATTGCCGCGGATTACCAACGAAAGCGGGCCGCTCGATTGAGCGGCCCGCATCCAACAATCAGCTGTCCTTCCTTACCCCTTAGCGGTGACCGTTAAACTCAATCGCCTGCTGGAACACGGCAACGTCACAGCAACGTAAGTCCGTGCGCACCAGTTGGCCAACAGCCGCTTTTAGCAACGAGCAGATCAGTCTTCGCGGCGCGACTTCTGCGCCGTGCCGAAGACCTTGTCCCAATAGGGCGCGCTAACGCCAAAGCCGTGCTCGTGATCTTGGAAGTGGTGGCGCATGTGAAGCTCGCGCAGCTTGCGCCCAACCGCCGTCGTCGGGCGGCGGTGGTGGAGGTAGTAGTGCGTCATGTCGTAGGTCAGGTAGCCGATGAAGAAACCGGCGCTGAGCATGCAGGCCTGCGAGAAAGGCAGCAGCAGCTGAAAGGCGAAGATGAAGATCAGGCCGAGCGGAATTGACGCCGACGGTGGCATAACGAGCCGCATCGGATCGTTCGGGTGGTCGTGGTGGACGCCGTGGATCATCCAGTGGAGTCGCGCGCCGAGCGGGTGGTCGGGCTCAAAGTGGAAGACGACGCGGTGGAGCCAGTACTCCGTAAGCGTCCAGACGCCATAGCCGACGATCGCCCAGATAACTCCCTGCCAGAGAACGATCTCGCGCAGACCGAGGATTGAGAAGGCGACGATCACGGGGATGAAGATCACCGGCACGACGGCTACGTGGACTCGCGTGAAGCGATCGAGCCATGGAGTACCGAACATAGGCGGAGAAGCCTTCAGCAGCTCCTGCCGCGGCAACTCAGATGAATCGCTCTGGACCACCGTTTGGGCGTCGGTCATTCTCTATTTTTTAGCACAGTTGGCGGCGCTGATAAAGCGTCGCGGTCGCAGTTCCTGACCGTATTTAATTCGAGCCAGCCAGAGCCAGCAGGGCCGCGCCGAGCGCACCGCCGTCATCGCCGAGCTCTGTCGCCAGCAGCGCCGGCGGCGCCTCCTTGCGAAATAGGTGCTTGGCAGTCTCACTCTCGAACTCGGCCTGGCGATCACTGAAAAAGCGCTCGCCCATCCCTCCACCGATGACGACGGCCGGAACGTCAAGCAGGTTGACGGCTGAGCCAATCCCCGCCGCAATCGCTCCAATCGCTCGATCGACCGCCTTGGCGGCGAGCTTGTCGTCGTTGCGAATCCCCTTCGCCCAGATGCCGCTCGTGAACGATTCACGCTCGCGGTGCTTCATGATCTTTACTAGACCGGTCTTCTTGCCCTTCTTGCGCTGCTTGCGAACCCAGGCCTCCATGTCGCGGCGGCCAGCGTAAGCCTCAACGCAGCCGCGGTTGCCGCAGCCGCACTTCGCGCCACCGAGCTCGATCAGCATGTGACCAAATTCGCCTGCGTAGCCGCGCCCGTCCCACTGGCGGCGGTCGAGAATCAAACCGCCACCAACGCCGGTTCCCCACCAAACACCGAGCAGCGCGTCGTACGGGCGCCCTGCGCCGAGCTTGTACTCAGCGTTGACTGCCACGCTGACGTCGTTGCCAAGGCGAACGGGGAGATTGCTGAAGCGCTGCGAGAGCACGCCACCGAGCGGGAACGGTTCGATCCAGTCAGGCAGGTTGCTGGCGTTGGCGACCGTTCCTGAGGCCTGATCAACGGAGCCCGGCGAACCTACGCCAATCCCCTTCAGGTCCTTCGCGTCGGCGCCGGCTTGGCCGAGCGCGTCGTCGATGTTGGTCGCAATCTGGTCGGCGACGGCCTGCGGCCCACCTACGTGCGGCGTTGCAGCGCGCGAGCGAGCGAGAACCTTGTTATTACCGTCAACGACGACGACGAGGATCTTCGTGCCGCCGAGGTCAACGCCGGCTCGCAGTTCGCCAAGCGCGCCGACAGCGGCTGGTGTTGTCGTCGCAGCAGGAGCCGGGACACCGGCAGCAGTGGCAGTTGGTTCGGTGTCGCGGGAACGTCGACGCAGGGGCATTGGTTAGGCCTTTCCGTATACAGGGATATGGGCACCGCTTGTTGCGGCAAAATCTGAACTGCAGAGGTCAAAGATTGTGGCACCTATCTGCGCTGCTGTCACCCAATTGGCTGGATCGGCATCAGGCATTGCAGCGCGGTTTCCCGGTGTGTCAATCGTTGAGGGAAGGACAGCGTTGGTGCGGATGCCGTCGTGGTGGTACTCAACGTGGAGCGCGTCGACGAGCCCGAGCACAGCACGCTTGGCGGTTGCGTAGGCCGCGCCGCCGGAGAACGGTTCAAGCGCGGTACGCGAGGAGACGCAGACGATTGCGCCCTCACCGCCGGCGAGCATTGCCGGGATCCCGGCTGCTGTCACGAGCCAAGCCGGGGTCAGGTTGATCCGCAGCTGCGCCTCAAGCTCGGAGACGTTTGTTTCGTGCAGGCGGCCGCCGGCCGCGAAACCGCCGACGAGATTGACGACGGCGCGCAGGTCGGGGCCGGCCTCCGCCGCGAGGCCGGCGACTGCCTGCTCGTCAAAGAGGTCGGCTTGAACAAGAACAAGGTTGTCGCTGCGCTCAACGCGCTCAAGCTCAGCTTCGTTGACCCAAGGGACAATTACGCGCCAGCCACCGGCGATGAAGCGCGCGACAACCGCAGCTCCAAGGCCACCGGTTCCGCCGGTAATTATCGCTGTCTGTTGCATCTGTCAGTTAACTCTTACTCAGAGCGACCCCAACCCTATGCGAATTGCCCCTCTCCCGTCCGAAACCGTCCCTACCGTTGCCGACGTGCTGCTTAGTGAATTCAGCGATGGCGATGATCTTGACCAAGTGCTTCTGGTGCGTAGCGCTGAACTCCGAGACAAGAAGGCAGGGGGCTCTTTCCTCAGGCTCTCATTGGGCGACCGCAGCGGCTCGCTAACGGGAATGGTCTGGGACAACTACGACGAGGCGCTCGAACTCTGCAAGCCCGGCTCCCCCGTCCGTGTTCGCGCGAAATTCGAAGTCAACCCCAAGTACGGACCGCAACTCAAGCTCTACGACTTGATCGAAGCTGAAGCCGGTAGTTATGACGAGGCCGACCTGCTCGACGGCCCGCCGCGCGACGCGGCGACAATGGAAGCCGACCTTCGCGAGCTAACCGCAACGGTTCAGGATCCTTACCTGCAGCAGCTACTGGAGCGGATCATCGGGCCAGACGCCCCGACCTGGGGGCGCTACCGCGACGCGCCAGCGGCAAAGTACTTTCATCAGGCCTACGCTCACGGCCTTCTCGAACATTCGCTGACAGTCGCCCAGGCAGTCAGCGCCAGCAGCGCGATCTTCCCCGGCGTGAACCGCGACATCGCCGTAACCGGGGCGTTGCTCCATGACGTCGGCAAGCTACAGGCCTACGGTGAGGTCGATGGGATCATTGATCTGACCGACGCCGGCAGGCTGCAGGGCGAGATTCCACTCGGCTACGCGCTCGTGCGTGACCAGATCGAACAGATCACGGGCTTCCCGCCCGAGCTGGCGGCTGCAATCACGCACATCATCCTCAGCCACCACGGCTCACTCGAGCACGGCAGCCCTGTAGTTCCAGCGACGCGCGAAGCGACGCTCGTCCACATGATGGACAACCTCGGTGGCCGGCTCGGAAGCTTCGACCGGATTGAGAAAGAGCTCGCCCCCGGCGCTGAGTGGTCGAGCTTCGACCGTGCGATCGGCGGCGGCGCCTACTTCGGCCCGAGCAGCTCAGACGAGCCTCGCCGCGCCGCTGCCTGAGCCGTCGGAGCTCGGCTTACAAGCGAAAATGGGCGCAAACTGCGGCGAAAGTTCGATCTGTGATGACGACCGGTGCGGCCGGTCAATAGGGTGACGCGCTGATGGCAAAAGACACAGAAAAGCTGATCCGCCAGCTCTCGCTGATCTCGTATCTGATGGCCGAGCGCCGTCCGGTAACGGCGCTTGAGATCCGCCGCGACGTTGAGGGCTACAGCGGCATGAACGAGGACGCATTCGCTCGGCGCTTCTACGCCGACCGCGCCGAACTCGACTCGCTCGGCATTCAGCTGACCGTTGACCGCCCCGCCGACGGAGCCGCCGAGCAGGAGAACTACTCGCTGCGGCCCGAGAACTTCCACCTTCCCGCCATCGAGTTCACCGACGATGAGTTGGCCGCGCTGCAGTTTGCGCTCAGCCTGCTCGACGGCGAATTCGCCTACGCCGAACCGCTACGGCTCGCGCTGCAGCAGATCACTTGGGGCCGCCCAAGCCCGCTGGAAGCGCCCGATCAGCGTTCGCTGGCGCTCGGCATCACGGCCTCAGCCGGTGGCCACGAGCTCTCAGGCCGGTTAGCGAAGATCGAAACGGCAATCTTCCGCCACAAGACGATCACGTTTGAATACTTCACGATCGCCCGCGATGAAGTCGGCTCGCGCAAGGTAGACCCCTACCACCTGCTCTTCCGCGGCGGCCAGTTCTACCTGCTCGGCTACTGCCACGACCGCGAAGCGATTCGCGTCTTTCGCCTAACGCGAATCCAAGGCAAGGTCGCCTACGCGACGAAGGCAGAGCACGACTTCAAACGGCCGGAGGATTTCGATCCGCGGCCCTACGCCAAGCGCGCCGACTGGCAGTTCGGTGAAGAGCAAGGCGTAGCCGAGATCCTCGTCTCCGAACGGCTCGCGTGGCAAGTTGAGCGCCACTTCGGCCGCTACGGTGAGATCCGCAAGGCCGACAGCGAGAACGAGATGCTCTTCACGACCCCTTACGCCTCATCGCGAATGGTTATCTCGTTCGTTCTCGGCCTCGGCGAGCACGCTCGCATTGCCGGGCCGCCAGAGCTGGTTGCAGAGACGGAAGAGCGAATCGCGCTGATCCAAGAGCGTCACGACGGCGAGCTGGCGATGGCCGACGTTCTCCCAAGCACGACGGCCGACGGTGAGGACGGAGCAGAGGTCGAAGAGATCGACACGCGCCCCGACGTCGCGATCCGCCCAGAGCGCTTCGCGCGGCTTGTAACGCTGGCTTCGATTCTGATCAGCTCCGGCCGCGCCGGCGCGACGCTGCAAGCGGACAACGTCTGCGAGAGCGTCCAGATAACGCGCGAGGAACTCGCCGAGGACATCGCTGTGCTGAACGTCGTCAATTTCGGTGGCGGCTCATACGTTCTTTACGCTGAGCTCGCAGAGGACGGAACAATCGAAGTTGACCCGGAGCCTTACGCCGACAACTTCGACCGCCCGGCCAGACTGCTGCCGGTTGAGGCGAAGGCGTTGGTCGCCGCGATCGACCTGATCGGCGACCACATGCCGGAAGGAACGTTGACCAGCGCGCGCGAGAAGATCGTCGCCGCGCTCGGCGCCGATCCGCTCGAGCAGGGCCTTCAGGTGGCCGAGGGCGGCGCCGACGATTCACAGGTTGCGCGCGTAGTTTCGAGAGCAATCTCGGCCGGCAAGATGCTCAAGCTCGACTATTACAAGCCGAATGAGGATGAGTTCACCGAGCGCGTCGTTGAGCCATACGCGCTGGTCAACGGTCGCGAGGGCTGGTACGTCGCCTCGTTCGACCCCGAGTGCGACGATGTTCGCCACTTTCGCCTTGACCGTGTGCGCCACGCCTCGGTCAGCCGCAAGCAGTTCAAGCGGCGCCCGGAGGTGAATCCGTCGGCGGACGTTGAGGGCTGGCCGAAGACCGGCGAGCTGCCGGCCTCGAACACAGCGCTGATTTGGATCTCACCGCAGCGTGCTCGCTGGAGGCGCGAGGAGAGCACCGTCGTCGAAGAGCTCGCCGATGGCGCCGTGCTGATCGAAATGAGCTATGCCGGCCGCGACTGGCTGGTGCGCGAAGTGCTCAAAGAGGCAGGAGACGCAGCAGTGATCAAGCCGGTCGCTGCGCGCAAAGCGGTGCTTAGCGCCGTCCGTAAGCTGCGCACCGCCGCGCGGGCCTGAGGCTTCCTGCGCGATGGCAAGCCGCCGCGAACAGATCCGAATGAGCGACGAAGAGGTCGTCGCCTTCCTCGGCGAGGAGAAGACGATGATCTGCGCGACCAACGGGGTGAGCGGCTGGCCGCACCTGATGCCGCTCTGGTTTGTCGTCCGCAACACCGGTCCGGAAGGTACGCCGGAGCTGTGGGCTTGGACCTTCGCAAAGTCGCAGAAGACGAAGAACCTTGAGCGCGATCCGCGCGCCTCGCTGCAGATTGAGGCCGGTGAGGAATACCAAGTCTTGCGCGGAGTGATGTTTGAGACCGAGGTCGTAATCCACCGCGAGGTTGACGACGTGCTGGCGCTCGGGATGGAGATATTTGAGCGCTACACGCCGGGGCTTGAAGAGGGCCTCAGCAAAGAGGTGACGGAGATGATTCGCGGCCAGGCGGAAAAGCGCGTCGCCTTCCAGTTTGCCGAGCAGCGGCGGGTCAGCTGGGACCACCGCAAGCTCGGCGGCGTCTATTAGGCCCCCACGCGGGTAGCCTGCGGCTAATGGAACAGCTCAAGGGCCTAATTCTCTCCGGCGGTAAAGGCACGCGCCTGCAGCCGATCACCTTCACCAGCGCCAAGCAGCTGGTGCCGGTAGCCAACCGCCCGGTGCTCTTCTATGGGATTGACGCGATGGCCAGCGCCGGGATCAAAGAGATCGGAATCATCACCGCGCCCGAGACCGGCGATGAGATCCGCGAGATGGTCGGCAGTGGCGAGCAGTTCGGCGTAAACGTCACCTTCATCGAGCAGGACGAGCCGGCTGGCCTAGCCCACGCAGTCCTGACGGCGGAGCCCTTCCTTGGTGGCGACCCGTTCGTGATGTACCTCGGCGACAACCTGCTCCAGGGCGGGATCATCGACCTCGTTGAAGCGTTCCGATCCAGCAGCCCCGACGCGCTAATTCTGCTGACGCCGGTCTCCGACCCCGAGAACTACGGCGTAGCCGAGCTCGACGGCGACCGCGTGATCAGCCTGCAAGAGAAACCACCGGAGCCAAAGACCGACCTCGCGCTGGTTGGCGTCTACATGTTCACGGCAGGAATTCACGACGCAGCTCGGGCGATCAAGCCATCGGCCCGCGGCGAGCTCGAAATCACCGACGCGATTCAGTACCTCGTTGACGAGGGCAGGCGCGTCGAGCCGCACGTCGTTCAAGGTTGGTGGAAGGACACCGGCCGGCTCGAAGACATGCTTGAAGCGAACCGGCTGGTGCTCGACACGGCCAAGCGCCGGATCGATGGCGAGCTGATCGATTCAACCTGCGAAGGACGCGTGATCGTTGAAGCGGGAGCGGTTCTTGAGCGCTCAACCGTTCGCGGCCCGGCCGTAATCGGCGCCGGAGCGCAGCTAATCGACGCTTACGTTGGCCCTTACTCGGCGATCGGTGAGCGCTGCGTCGTTGAGCGGGCCGAGGTTGAGAACTCGATCCTGCTCGAAGGCAGCTCGGTCACCGACCTGAATGCCCGCGTTGAATCCTCGCTGCTGGGCCGCGACGTGACGATCGCCCGCTCCGGCGGGCAGCCATCGGCCTACCGCTTCCTCGTAGGAGATCGATCCGACATCGGAGTTGTCTAACAGTGACGAAGCTGCTCGTCACCGGCGCCAAAGGGATGCTCGGCCAAGCGGTCGTCGCAGCCGCAGAGAAGTCCTGTGATCAAACGCTCGCGCTTGGTCGTGACAAGCTCGACATCACCGACGCCGCAGCGGTAACCGCAACGATCAATCAGTTGGAACCCGACGCCGTGATCAACTGCGCAGCTTGGACCGACGTCGATGGCGCAGAGGCAGAGGAGGCGGCCGCCACCGAGATCAACGGCGCCGGCGCGGCAAACCTCGCCGCTTCATGCGAGGCCAGCGGCGTGCGCCTGGTCCACGTGTCAACCGACTACGTCTTTGATGGCAGCGCGACCGAGCCTTACCTTGAACCGAGCCCCGCTAACCCGAAGTCGGCCTACGGCCGCAGCAAGCTCGCGGGCGAGCAGGCGATCGAGGCCGCCGACGGCGATTACGCGATCGTGCGCACCGCCTGGCTGTTTGGAGCCGGTGGCTTGAACTTCGTTGGCGCGATGCTCAGGCTTGGCGGCGAGCGCGAACAGATCGAAGTCGTGACAGACCAGGTCGGCTGCCCAACCTGGACCGGTCACCTCGCGCCGGCGCTCGTCGCCTGCGCTGCAGCTAACGGAACTGGGATCTTCCACGCCGCCGGCGGCGGGCGCTGCAGCTGGTTCGAACTGGCGACTGAAACGATCTCGCTTGCCGGCCTGAAGGCCAAGGTCGAGCCGACGACAACCGAGTCTTTCCCCCGCTCCGCACCGCGCCCGGCCTTCAGCGTGTTGGGAAGCGAACATGGCGACGAAGCAATAGTCCTGCCAGACTGGCACGAAGGGCTGCGCGGCTACCTCGCCGCAGCAGGCGTAATCGACTCGGCCGCAGGCGCGGCGCAAGGTGCATGAGTGAAACTTCTGGTCTGCGGTGGCGCAGGATTTATCGGCTCCAACTTCGTCCGTGCGCGCGTAAGCGAACACGGCGACGAAGTAACTGTGCTGGACAAGCTGACCTACGCCGGCCGCAAAGAGAACCTTGAAGGCGTAGAACACCGCTTCGTCCACGGCGCGATTGAGGATCCAGCCGCAGTTGCCGACGCAATCACCGGCGTCGACGCAGTAGTCAACTTCGCCGCCGAAACGCACGTTGACCGCTCGATCTCCGAACCAGACGCCTTCGTCCGCACACACGCGCTCGGCACCTTCGTGCTACTCGAGGCCGCGCGCGAGCATTCGCTCCGCTACCTCCAAGTTTCAACCGACGAGGTTTATGGATCGATCGAATCCGGTTCGTTCACCGAAGAGAGCCCGCTCGAGCCGTCGTCGCCCTACAGCGCCACGAAGACCGGCGCCGACCTGCTCGTGCAGTCCTACAGCCGCACCTTCGATCTTGAAACGGTGATCTGCCGCGGCTCAAACAATTACGGCCCCTACCAGTACCCGGAGAAGCTGATCCAGCTGATGATCCTCAACGCGATCCACGGCGACCCGCTGCCGGTTTACGGCGACGGCCAGCAGGTTCGCAACTGGCTCCATGTGAGCGACTTCTGCGCCGGCATCGGCCACGTGCTCGCCCACGGCGTCAGTGGCGAGGTTTACAACGTTGGTGGCCCGGATGAGTGCGTCAACCTTGAGGTCGTTGAGCGGATCATCGCGCTGACCGGAGCTGACAAGTCGCTGCTGACGTATGTAGATGATCGCCCCGGCCATGATCGCCGTTACTCGCTTGGCTCAGAGAAGGTGCGGGCGCTTGGCTGGGAGGCGAAGGTTCGTTTTGAAGAGGGGCTCGCCGAAACGGTGGCTTGGTACCAGGAGAACACTTGGTGGTGGGAGCCGATCCGCTCCGGTGACTACCGCGAGTACTACGAGCGCCAGTACGGCAGCTCGCTCGGCTAGCGCCCGCTCGCCGGTGGCTGGGGCGGTTCGCTGGCGCCGCGGCCGAGGAATTCCGTGAAAGCTAGCCCGGAGGGCGCTTTCACGCCTCGGCGGCGCGACCGGCGAACCGCTCAAGCCCAAATCGAAACTGAGCCCAGACAGCACTGCGGCCCAAGTCCGATCAGGGACCCGGGCCGCGGGTGTTGCGCCTCTT
Organism: Actinomycetota bacterium; assembly: GCA_005798685.1. GTDB lineage: Bacteria > Actinomycetota > Thermoleophilia > Solirubrobacterales > Solirubrobacteraceae > F1-60-MAGs163. The sequence goes on from SYIT01000001.1 coordinate 19,500, forward strand.
GAGCGTCTACAGAACTACTTCGCGGGGCAGCCGAGCTTCTCGAATGCCTTCTTGTCCTTGTAGTACTTGGAGTCCGGCAGATGTTCGCCGAGAACCTTCTTCTCGTCGCCTGGCTTTTTCGTGCCCTGAATCGCGTGCTTGAAGCCAGCAGACGGGAGCATGTTGCGAATCTGCATCCACCCGAAGTTGGTGTCAGTTCCGCCGTCTCCACGCGGCGACCATTCGATCCATGCCACGCCGCACTTAGCGGTCGCGTTCTTTGGCTTGTCGACAGCGCGACTGGTGACCACGAGGTACTTGCCGCCGGCCCGGAGCGGGACTTCTTCGTCGTAGACGCAGTCCATCACTCGCGTTGTCTTCGGTGATTCATTCATGCAGAACGACTGGTAGCGAAGGTCCGTCGCCTTCCACTTGCCCTTCGGGTTCGTGAACGTTTTCGCCGTCGTTCCAATCTTTCCACGCAGCGCGTAGATCTTGCCGAACTTGCGGTTAATCGCGTTGCGGACGTACTGATTGTCACCGTTCGGGAAGAACCCTGCCTGGCCGAGCTTGGTCGCGCCCTGCATCGGATCGGCCTCCGGGCGGTAGAGGTTCAGTAGATAGGTTCGGTTGTACTGCGTGCGCCAGTTGGCCTTGCCGCCAGCGAGCGCCGGGAAGTAGTCCGGCTTGCCTGGCTGGTAGCGGAGCGCGTCGTACTGCTCGGCTGAGAGCAGCAAGGCCGATGGATCGAGCGTCTGCGCGGTCTCTGAACCGAGCGCAGCGCAAGCCGCCTGACCGGTCAGAACGGTGCCGTCAGCGAGCGTTAGCTCTGGCTTGGGCAACGATACGCCGCCCTCAATGTTCTTACCCTTGTTCGGAATGTAAACGCGAATTGCGATCCCTCGGATCGTGTCGCCGCCTGCGGGCTCGGTGTAGATCGTGTTCCGCGCCGGGAGGTTGGAGCGCCTGTTGGGATCGAACGCGACAGGCGATTGACCGGGCGAAAGCGTCAACGTGTAGTTGCGCCTCGCAACGTCACGCCGAACACCAACCCTGAACGGGTTGGACGAGCCCTTATCTGGATTCCACTGGAAGTCGCTGATCGTGTCCTGAATCGCGCCGAGGCGATCGTAGGCATTTAGCGAGGTGTAGCGCGCATAAGGGAATTGGCCCTTGAGGCGCAGCGTCGAGCCCGGGACGTGCGTCCAGATTGCGCCCCAGTAGTGAGCGCCAGCGTCTGGGTAGGCGATGTTGTAATCCTCAACGCCGATCGCACCAACATGCCAGAAGCAGGTGGAGCCGGTGCCACCGTAGAGCAGGTCAGGGCCATCGGCAACAGGCGCCACAGCGCTGCTCGCGCTGGAAGCCGGAGCCGCGGGAGCGGCAGCGACGGAAATCGCTGCAGCAACTACGCCAGCGATTAGAAGTTTGCGAAGCCCGCTTGATCGGTGCGTGGAGTCCGCGCGTCGAGAACCAAAAATCATCTTCATCCCTCCTCAGGGGAGCCACATCACGCAGCTCGTGCCGGTGAGTATCGCACACCCAGCAAAGCAACGCGACGATTCACACAAACCCCGCCGTGAGTGGTTCGTCGGTCACGCTGAGCCACGCGCACCCTGAGCGGTCCGTCGGCGCGCCAGCCGGGGAATTCCGTGAAATCCAGCCCGGAGGGCGCTTTCACGCCTCGGCGGCGCGACCGGCGAACCGCTCAGGCCCACAGCTCCCGAGCGGATTAGCCGAAGCTGGAGATCTGCCAGCGCTTATCAGCGCGCTCAAGCGTGAAGCTGTACTTCTGAGAGGACTTCTCACCGGTCTTGGCGCTAACGGTGGCGGTCGCCTTGTTGTCGTCCTTGGCGTCGATCGTCACGTCGGTGACGGTTAGGTCGGCCTCGTCGGTCGCTTTCATTCCCGCCGTAACCGCAGTCGCGCAACTGGCGCCCGAATTCTTCGCTGAGATCTGCTTCGCAAGCTGCGCCGTGATCTGTGTGCTGCAGATCTTCGCGCCATCCTGAGCAGTGGCGTTGGCCTGGAAGTCTTCGATCGTATTTGCGATCAGTTTTTCGTCGCCGGAATACTTGTCCGATGAGTTGGTCGTCTTCGTGCCGCCCTGAGCGCAGCCGGAGACGGCGAGGAGCGCGGTCAAGACGGCGGAAGTGAAGAGAAGGCGCATCGCCCCAGAGCGTAGCGGGGCAGCGCGCCGCTAGGTCAGCTTCTTGCCTGGGTTCATCAGGTTCTTCGGGTCGAGCGCCTGCTTGATCGCTTCGTGCGCGCGCGAAGCAGGGCCGCCCCACTGCTTGTGCAGCCAGCCGTTCTTGGCGACGCCAACGCCGTGCTCGCCGCTAATCGTCCCTCCCAGCTCAATTGCCATCTGCATCAGATCATCCCCGGCAGCCATTGCGCGGCGCACGGCCAGATCGTCATCCGGGTCGAGCATGAAGGTTGAGTGGAGGTTGCCGTCGCCGGCGTGACCGAATGAGCAAGCGGCGACGCCGTGGCGCTCGCCGATCTCGATCGTTTGCTCGATCGCATCTGCCAAACGATCCAGTGGAACGGCGATGTCGTCGGAGATCTTCGAACCGTGCTCGTTGCTGACGCTGGTTCCAAGACCCTCACGCCAGCGCCACAAGATGCGCGGATCATCCGGGGCTAGAGGCGCGCAGAGGGCGTCTTCGGACAACGCTCGGAACAACTCATCGCGGTCGTTCTGTCCGCTATCGCAGTCGACTATCAAGAGGAATTCAGCGCCCGCGGGAAGTTCTCCTGGGAAGCCGCCGCCGGTGATCGCAAGCGTGGCACGATCGAGGTACTCAATTGCCGCGGCGATTGGGCCTGCCGCCATCACGCGCTCAATCGCATCGCAACCACTGGCCACGCTCGGGTAGAAAGCAGCAAGCGGGAGCGACGGTTGGGGCGTCGGAATTAGGCGCAGCGAAACCGAAGTTATTACGCCCAACGTCCCCTCGCTGCCGGTCAGTAGCGCCGCAAGGTCGTAGCCAGCGACATCTTTGCGCGCAGCTCCACCTACACGGATCAGTTCGCCAGGCGCTATCACGGCCTCAAGGCCGGTCACCCAGGCGCCGGTTACGCCGTACTTGAAGCAATGAGGCCCGCCAGCGTTGGTGGCAACGTTGCCACCAATCAGCGACTGCTCAGGGGCTCCGGGGTCAGGTGGAAAGTAGAGCCCGTTTTCGAGCGCGAGGCGGTGAACAGTCGCGGTTGTAACGCCGGCTTCGGCCTCGATCCGCCATTGCAGCGGTTCGAAGCTGCGGACCGCGCTCAGACGTTCGAGGCCGAGCACAATCCCCGAACCCAGCGGTACTGCGCCGCCGGCCCAGCCGCTGCCACCGCCGCGCGGCGTGATCGGGACATCGTGCGAGTAGCACCAAGCAACGACCTCAGTCACTTCCTCGGCGCTGCTCGGCAATACAACGAGATCGGCTTGCCCGTCAGCAGCGAAGATCGTTTCGTCCGCGGTATAGACGGAGTCATCTCCCGAGCGAACGTTCGCTTTGCCAACGATCTTTGAGAGCGCCTCTTTCACATTGGCAACCGTACCGGGCGGACGGCAGGCACCGGCCGGTGCGTGGCGAATTAGGAACCGTGCTCTGCCACGCCGACGTAACGACGCCCTCACAGGCCGCCCAATGCCACAGCTGAGTCGAGGCCGCGCCGGCATCGAGTGCCGCCCTAAGCGGGTCGGCCACAAGGGCGCAGATGCGCTCGCTCACGGCAACACCGCTGCCAGCTTCGACGCAGCGCTGGCGGCCGGCGTCGACATGATCGAGTTTGACGTCCTGGCGGAACGGCTCGACGGCACCGGGGAGCTGCGGCTAGCGCACGACTTCAAGGACGCGCGCGAGCGCACACCGCTAACGCTCGACGAGGGGCTGGCCCATCTGGCGCAACCCCGGTTTGCTCACGTTCAGCTCGACGTCGACATGAAACTCCAGGGCTACGAGCAACGAACTGTTGACGCGCTGCGCTGCCACGGCCTAGCCGAGCGTTCGCTGATCTCGACGATGGAGAAACCGAGCCTCACGCTGCTGCGCAAGATCGCCCCGCAGATCACTATCGGCTGGTCCTTCCCCCGCGCTCACCGCGACCTTACCGACCACCGCTTCTACCGCTGGCCAGCCTACACAGCGATCATCTACTACCGAATTCGCCTGCCCTGGATGGCAGCGAAGGCGATCCGCGAGGGGCGTGTTGACGCGCTGATGTGCCATTGGGCTTTTGTTACACCGCGGCTCGCGCGTGCGATCCGCAAAGTCGGTGGCGAGCTATACGTTTGGACCGTTGACGACGCCGAGCAGATCGAGCGGTTCGAGCGGCTTGGAATTGCCGGCGTCATCAGTAACGATCCACACCTTTTCCCCCGCGCATAGGTAGCCTCCTTTGCGATGAGTGAGGAGACTTACACACTGCTCCAGGCCGTGCCCGTCTTCGAAACGCTGGGGGACGAGGATCTTCATCGCGTCGCGGAGGTCGTGGTCACGCGCCGCTTCCCCGGCGGGCAGGTGATCTTCCGCGAGGGAGATCCCAGCAACACCTGTTACGTCGTGCGCAGCGGCCATGCCCGCGCGATTCGCGAGCATCCTGACGGGCGCACGATTACGCTGACCCACTTTGGCCCCGGCGACATTTTTGGCGAGCTCGCGATGTTCGACGATGAGCTGCGCTCAGCGACGGTTGAGACGCTCGACGAGGTTGAGCTGATCGCGATCCCTGGCCGCGACATGCGCCGGCTGATGAACGATCACGGGGCGATCGCCAGCAAGCTTGTCGTTTCGCTCGGCAGGCGGATGCGGATCGCCAATGAGCGGCTCACGCGCCAGTCGTTCCAGACCGTGCAGAGCCGCGTCGCGATCGTTCTCGGCGACCTCGTTGATCAGGCCCGGCTCGAAGGCGCTGGCGAGACCAACAACGCCACCGGCGGCGTCGAGCTGATCATCACTCAGGCCGACATAGCGCAGCTGGCCGGCTGCTCGCGCGAGTCGGCGAGCCGCTTTCTGACAACGCTCGCCAACTCCGGCGCAATTGAGCAGGGTCGCGGGCGGATTAAGGTGATTGACACCGACATTTTGACCGGCTTCATCTACTAGTCAGGCGGCGCCTCACACGGAGCGCCCTAGCGCTGTAGTCTTCGGGCGCGATGCAGGTACTTAACTTCTACTCAACGATCTTTGCCGACCAGCTGCGCCGCGGCCGTAAGACGGCGACGATTCGGCTTGGCGACAAGAGCCATAAGTACCGCAAGAACCAAGCGGTGCTAGTGACAATCGGCTACCAGTTCTCGCCGCGCGAAAAGATTTTCGAAGCGGTTATCGATCAGGTGGACGTTAAACGCGTGCGCGACCTTTCGCCGCGCGACATTGAGCACGACAACCCGGAGCTGCGTCGCCATGAGGACCTAATCCACTTCCTCGAACAGATCTACGGACAACCCGTGACCGTGGAAGACATTGTCACGGTGGTGCGTTTCTCACAGATCATTGAGAACCCGCAGTCATTCACCGATGCCCGGCTCGGCATCGGTGGCGCGCAGAACTAAGCCGCTATCATCTCCCAGAGCAACCTTGGCACTCGGTAGTGATGAGTGCCAAAAATACCGGGTTTAGGCTCGAAACGTTCGTAAATAGCGCAACTACCGGAGGCATGTGAAATGAATTTGAAGCCGCTTGGCGATCGAGTGATCGTCCGCGCCGTGGACGAGGAGGAGACGACCGCTAGCGGCCTGCTGCTCCCCGATACAGCAAAAGAGAAGCCACAGAAGGGCGAGATCGTCGCCGCTGGCGACGGACGTTGGGATGAGGACGGCGAAAAGCGCGTCCCGCTCGACGTAAGCAAGGGTGACGTAGTGCTTTACAGCAAGTACGGCGGCACCGACATCAAGGTTGACGGCGAGGACCTCCTCGTTTTGCGCGAGAGCGACATTCTCGCAATCGTCGAGTCTTAGGCCTAAAGGAGAACTGAACGAATGGCTAAGGAATTGAAGTTTGACGCGGACGCACGCAAGGCCCTCGAGGCCGGTGTTGACGCCGTAGCTAACGCAGTCAAAGTGACGCTCGGTCCGAAGGGCCGCTACGTAGTGATCGACAAGCGCTTCGGCGCGCCGAC
>SYIT01000103.1 GCA_005798685.1 Actinomycetota bacterium
CACGCAGCTCGACGTCGAGATGGCGTTCGTCGATGAGGATCAAGTGATCGAGGTCAGCGAGGCCGCGATCGCAGCGGTCTTCGAGGCAACCGGCTTTGCGATCGCGCCGGTGCCATGGCCGCGGATCGGTTACGACGAAGCGATGCTGCGCTTCGGCAGCGACCGTCCCGATCTGCGCTTTGGGCTTGAGATCAGAGACGTCAGCGAACAGCTGCGCGGTTCGGAGTTCAAGGTCTTTGAATCGGTCCTCAGTGGCGGCGGCACCGTGCGAGCGCTCAACGTCGGCTCGCGAGGAATGTCGCGCTCCGAGCTCGACAGCCTCAACGAAGTGGTTCAGGTCCATGGCGCCAAAGCGGTCGCACCGATCGTCGTCGGCGACGGCGGCTGGACCGGGAATCTTGCGAAGTTCTTCAGCGCCGACCAGATCGCGGCAGTCAACGCAGAGCTTGGAGCCGGCGATGGCGACCTGCTCTGTTTTGTCGCCGATAGCGCAACCGTTGCGCCGGCCGCGATCGGCGCGCTGCGACTAAACCTCGCCGAGCGCTTCGGACTAATCCCAGAGGGTCAGCATTCGGCCTGCTGGGTCGTTGACTTTCCAATGTTCGAAGCTGACGAAGAGAGCGGCGGCCTGACTGCGCTGCACCACCCATTCACCGCGCCAGAGGGCGACCTCGACGAGCCAACATCGCTGAGCTCGCGCGCTTACGACCTTGTCGTCGACGGCAACGAGCTGGGGGGTGGTTCTATTCGCATCAACACGCCTGAGGTACAACGGCGCGTTTTCGAAGTAATCGGCCTCGACGAGGAAGAGGCAAAAGCACGCTTCGGCTTTCTGCTTGAGGCGCTCGAATACGGCGCTCCGCCGCACGCTGGAATTGCCTTCGGCCTTGATCGGATAGCGGCGCTCGTCTGTGGCCGCGACTCGATCCGCGACGTAATCGCCTTCCCGAAGACGGCGAGTGGCGCCGATCCGCTGACGGGCGCCCCGGCTCCGGCCGACGCGCGCCAGCTCAGAGATCTGGGAATTGGGCCTCAAACTCCGCCTCCCGCGGCCTAACTTCACGGGCGGCGCCTAGACTGGGCCCTCAATGGCTGACGAACGTTTTGAGGATCATCTGCGCCACCCGCGCGGGCAGGGAGATGTGCCGGCAGGCGCGCACTGCGGCGTGGCCGGAGGGGCCGCCTGCGGCGATCTTGTACGAATCGCGATCCGCGTTGAAGAGGACCGCGTAAGCGAGGCCACTTTTGCGGCGTCAGGCTGCGGCGCAGCGATCGCGGCTGCGAGCGCCGCAATCGAGCTGATCTCCGGCGCGCCGGTGCTCTGGGCGGCGAAGGTCGGCACGCGCGACGTCGATGCCGCGTTGGGCGGACTTAGCGCGGGGAAGATTCACGCAGCAGAGCTGGCAGCCGACGCTTTGGCACGCGCGCTCGGCGGCGCCGTGGCGGCTAGCGCGCGGCTTGAAGACTCGCCAGGCCGGGTTCTGATTGCGATGAGCGGCGGCGTAGACAGTGCAGTCGTCGCTGAGCTATGCGCCAGGCGCGGCGACGAAGAGCCTGTCGCCGTAACACTCGAGCTTTGGCGCGACGAGCGGAACGACGCCGAGGGAAGCTGCTGCTCAGCGAGCGCGGTTCAGCGGGCCCGCTCTCTGGCGCACGGACTTGGGCTCGCGCACCTCACGCTTGACCTGCGCGAATCATTTCGCGCCGGCGTCGTTGAACCGTGGATCGCCGGCCACGCCGCCGGAAAGACACCCAATCCTTGCGTCCGCTGCAACGGTGCGGTGCGGCTAGACGCAATGCTCGATCTCGCTTCGCGTCTTGGAGCAAGTCAGCTGGCGACCGGCCATTACGCTCGTGTCGGCGCTGACGGCCTGCTGCGAGCCGCGGCCGACCCCGCGAAGGACCAGTCCTACATGCTCGCGGCGCTGGCGCCCGAGTCGGTCGCCCGGATGCTCTTTCCGCTCGGCGAGATGACCAAGCCGGAGGTCCGCCAGTTGGCCGCTGACGCTGGGCTTTCGGTAGCGCAAACGCCTGATTCGCAGGACCTCTGCTTTCTCGCCGGTACTGCCGGCGACGCCTTCCTCGCCCGCCACGGCGGGATCACCGATAGGCCCGGGCCAATCATCGATCTCGAAGGGGTTACGGTGGGCAGCCACAACGGAGCGCATGGCTTCACGGTCGGGCAGCGGCGCGGGCTCGAGATTGGCGGCGTTTCCGAGCCGCTTTACGTTGCCGCAACCGACGCCGAGGCCAACACGGTCACAGTTGCAACGCGCGATCAGCTCCATCGCAGCGAGGTCGAGCTGACCGACGTGAAGCTCTACCGGCCGGCCGAAAGTGTTGATCGGGCGCGGCTTCGCTCACACGCTCCCGCGCTCGAGTGTCGGCTCCTCGGAGTGGTTTTGGAGCTGAAGAAAAGCGCGTGGGCGCCGGCCCCAGGGCAGACCGCTGTGCTGCTGAGTGGCGATCGCGTCGTCGGATGCGCGACAATCGCTTGATGCCGGCCCGCAGCTCTAATCAGCTTCGTTCCACCTTCCTAGAGTTCTTCGAGGCGAATGGCCACACGCTGCGGCCGTCCAGTTCGCTGGTCCCCGCCTCTTTTGACTCGTCGGTGTTGCTGACGACGGCCGGGATGCATCCTTTGAAGGAGTACTTCATGGGGCTTGAGAAGCCGCCGGCCGCGCGGCTAGCAAGCTGCCAGAAGTGCTTTCGCACGACCGACATCGAAAACGTCGGCAACACCGCTCGCCACCTCCCCTTCTTTGAGCTGCTCGGCAACTTCTCACTTGGTGACTACTTCAAAGAAGGCGCGATCGAACTGGCCTGGAAGCTCTCGCTTGAGGGCTTCGGTTTTGACGCCGAAAAGATCTGGATTACCGTCTTCGAGGGCGACAAGGAGCTCGGCCTCGGCCCCGATGAAGAGGCAATCGCTGCCTGGGCGGCTGTAGGGGTTCCGCGCGAGCGGCTCATCCTCTGCCCTCGCTCGGAGAACTTCTGGCAGGTCGGCCCGACCGGCCCCTGCGGCCCGTGCAGCGAGCTCTACCTTGACCGTGGCGAGCAGTTCGGCTCACCGGGCGACCTTCCCGGCGGCGAGAACGATCGCTTTCTTGAATATTGGAACCTCGTCTTCATGGAGTTCGATCAGAGCGCCGACGGTGTGCTCGCGCCGCTGCCGGCGAAGAACATCGACACCGGCGCTGGGCTCAACCGCCTCGCGCTGATTGAGCAAGAGGTCGAGAGCGTCTTCGAGACAGATCAATTCGCTGGGCTAATGGCGCTCGGCCGCGAGCTTGGAAGCGCCAACGCTGACGTTCGCGCACTGCGGATCCTCGCCGACCATTCGCGCGCAATGACCTTCCTGATCGCCGACGGCATCGTTCCCTCGAACGAGGATCGCGGCTACATCCTGCGCCGCGTGATCCGCCGCGCCGTCTTGCAAGGCCAGCGAATCGGGATTGAGGGCCAGTTCCTACCGGCTTTCGCTGAGCAGGTGATTGACGTAATGGGCGCGGCCTACCCCGAACTGGTTGAGCGCCGCAAGACGATCCTCGAATGGGTTCGCGGTGAGGAGGAGAGCTTTGGCCGCACGCTCGTTCAAGGCAGCGGACTGCTTGACGAGCTGCTCGGTGCTGGAACTCTGAGCGGCGAGGATGCTTTCCGTCTCCACGACACCTTTGGCTTTCCAATCGAGCTAACGCGTGAGCTGGCCGACGAGCGCGGCGTTCCGTTCACCCAGCAGGACGAGTTCGACCGCCTGATGGGGGAGCAGCGGACGCGCTCAGCCGTCGGCGCCGGCGCGCGCAAGGTCGGCGTCTCCGCTGAGGCGGTCCGTGCCGTTGGCGGCGAGCAAGCACGATTCGTTGGCTATCAATCGCTGAGCGCGCGAACGAACGTAGTGGCCGTCGCGCAGGAGGACGGCCGCACGCTCGTAAAGTTGGCAGATTCGCCTTTTTATGCAGAAGGTGGCGGCCAGACCGCCGACACCGGCTCGCTGCTCGCGGTCGACGGCGCGTCGATCGGCGATGTAATCGGCGTCATCCGCGCCGGTGATGATCAAGCGCTCGTCGTCGAAGCCAGCAACGATGGTCTCCAGGTCGGGGCCGAAGTTATCGCCGAGGTCGACGCCGCAGCGCGCCACGCAACCGAGTGCAACCACACCGCCACCCACCTGCTTCACGCTGCGCTGCGCGAGCGGCTCGGTGATCACGTCCGTCAGGCGGGCTCTTACGTCGGCCCCGACAAGCTCCGCTTTGACTTCAACCATTCGGCCAGACTTAGTGACGAGGATCGCCAAGCGGTCGAGGATCAGGTCAACGCAAGGATTCTTCAGAGCCTCAACGTCCGCGCTCTGACAACGACGATGGACGAGGCGCACAAGCTCGGCGCTATGGCCCTCTTCGGCGAGAAATACGGTGACATCGTACGGATGGTTGAGATCGGCGACGGCAGCTTCTCGCGCGAGCTTTGCGGCGGAACACACGTAGCGCGGACATCAGAGATTGGCTGCCTGAAGATCATCAGCGAAGGCTCAAGCGCGGCTAACGTTCGGCGGATTGAGGCGATAAGCGGGCCTGCCGCAGTAGCGCTGCTGCGCAGCAACGATCGGTTGCTCAATGACGCGGCGCAGGCCTTGAAGACGTCTCCAGATCAGGTTCCGGCGGCGGTCGCGAAGCTAGGACAGGGCGCGCGCAGTAGCGCGAGGGACGCGGGCACAGCGGTCGATGAGCAGCAGCTCGCTGCCGCCGCTAGAGAGATCGGTGGGGCGAAGCTGCTCGTCGCTAACGTCGGGGAGGTGCCCGCGAAGGCGCTGATGGACATAGCCGACAGACTGAAGGCGGGGCTCGGTGATAACGCCGCTGTAATCGTCGGCAGTGTTGTCGAGGGTCGCGTTGCATTAGTTGTCGCGGTAACCCCCGCTCTGGTTGAGCGCGGCGTCAAGGCCGGCGAAGTAGTCGCCGTCGCGGCTGCCGTCGTCGGCGGCGGCGGGGGAGGGCGCGACACAATTGCTCAGGCCGGCGGCAAAGATCCGGAGAAGCTCGAGGAGGCGCTCGCGCTTGCCGCCAGAACCGTCGAAGAGGCGCTCGCCGCGTAAACAGTGAGGGTTCTAGCACTCGATCACGGTTCGGCTCGTTGTGGCTGCGCTCTCAGCGACACGACCGGCACATTGGCAAGCCCGATCGAGCCGGTGCTACGCCCTGAGACAAAGGCCGGGATCGCGCGGCTACGCGAGCTGGTTGCTGAGCGTAAGGTTGATCGCATAATCGTCGGCCTGCCGCTTTCGCTCTCCGGTGGCGACTCGGAACAGACGCGCGAGGCGCGCGCGTTTGCCGACAAACTTCGCGCAGCGCTCGGGCCACAGGTTCCCGTTGAGCTGTTCGATGAGCGGTTTACAACGACGATTGCCGCCAGCAGTGAAGGCCGTGAGAGCGAAGATTCGCGAGCAGCCGCGGTCTTGCTGGATGATTGGCTGGCCCGCCACGGGCACGAGCATTGGGGCAGTGATGAGTGACGAACAGAGCCGTAGCGAAGAGCAGCGCGAAGCAGCCCGTCTAGAACGGGAGCGCAAGCGTGCTGCCGAGAAGGGCGAGCCGATCCCAGCGCCCGCGCGAAAAGAGTTGCCTGCGCAGGCACCGCCGATCGGCGCCGGCTCGCCGCGGGCAGCAAAGCCCTCTCCGCCGCCTGTCAGGTCTGCGAAGAAGGCCACGTCGCAGCCGCCACAATCGGCTAGGCCGCCGGTAGCGCCACCGAACCCGCCCCGAAAAGTCACCGACGACGACGAGCTGCCAAGCGGCACGATCAGGCCGGGCGGCGCCCCTGCGCCGCCGCCACCTCCGCAAGGGCGCCGTCGCTCGCCGGGCCGCCACGCACTGCTCTTCGCCTTTGTCGCCGTTGTTCTCGTTGCCGCTCTGTTCACCTTCAACGGCATCTTTGAGCCGTTCAAAGGCGGAGGATCGGAGGGCGTCACGGTGAAGATTCCGGCTGGTGTTGACGCCGGCGACATCGGTACGCAGCTTGCCGACAAAGGAGTGGTTGGCTCGGCGTTCTTCTTCGAGCTGCGGGCGACCGTTGGCGGCGACCGAGGAAAGCTGCGCGCGGGCACATACAAGCTGCGCAAGGACATGAGCAACGGCGCTGCACTGGCCGTCTTGACCAACGTTCAGAAGGGCGCCGCTGTGATCGACGTACTGGTGCCAGAAGGGCCAGCGCGCGAGGAGGTCGCTCCGGTGGTCGCTAAACAGGGGGTTACCGGCGATTACGTGGCCGCGTCGCTCTCCTCCCCGCAGCTCAACCCGACGGCCTACGGGGCGCCGAAGAGGGTCAAATCGCTGGAGGGGTTCCTCTTCCCGGCGACCTACGAGATGCTGAAGAGTGCGCCGACGGCAAAGAAGCTCGTCAGCGATCAGCTAAAGGCCTTCAAGCGCAACATTGCGCAGGTCAATATGAGCTACGCCAAGAGCAAGAACCTGACGGTCTTCGACGTCGTCACGCTGGCCTCGATGATCGAACGTGAGGCGCTCTTCGACCGCGATCGGCCGCTCGTTGCCGCCGTCTTTTATAACCGCCTGCGCGACTCAATTTCGCTCGGAAGCGACGCCACAACGCGCTTTGCCGTCAGCAACTGGGACAAGCCGCTAACGGCCAGCCAGATCGCCAGCAAGTCGCCGTACAATACGCGCCAAGTTGCCGGCCTCCCTCCCGGCCCGATCGGTAATCCTGGTTTGGCATCGATCCAAGCGGCTGCCAACCCGCCGAAGAGCGACTACCTCTATTTCATCGTCGCGCCGTGTAAGAAGGGCGCATTGGTTTTCGCCAAGACGCTGCCCGAGTTTCAGAAGCTGATTGACGCCTATTTCAACCGTCGCGCCGCTCAGGGCGGCAAAGATCCGGCATTCTGCCGATAGGGGGAGTCGATCGTGAGCGCCACACGACTTGCAGTGATTGGTTGGCCGGTCGACCACAGCCGCTCGCCGGCGATGCACAACGCTGCGCTCGCTGCCGTCGGCCTAACTGACTGGGACTTTCAGCTCCTCGCGGTGCCACCGGAAAAGTTTGTCGATTGCATCGATGGACTGCGCAATCGTGACTTTCGCGGCGCCAGCGTGACGATTCCGCACAAGGAAACGGCGGCCGGGCTGGTTGACCGGTTGAGCGACCGCGCTAAGGCTATCGGCGCCGTCAACACGCTGATCTTTCAACAGAGCGGCGAACTGGTTGGGGACAACACCGACGCGCCAGGCTTCATCGCGTCGCTGCCGGCCACGCCGCTACCTGGCTCGACGGCGATGGTGCTCGGGGCGGGCGGCGTTGCGCACGCCGTTGTCTGGGCGCTTCGTGACTGCGGCGTCGCGGTAAAAATTTGGAACCGAACCGCCGGCCGCGCCGAGGAACTCTCGCAGCGCTTTGACGCGACCGCCGTGGGCGGCGCCGAGCCCGCAGAGATGCTCGTCAACTGCACGGCCGCCGGGCTGGAAGGCGACCCGTTTGCGAGCTTGCCACTCACGCCCGAACAGCTCGGTGACTACCGCGTCGTCGCCGACGTCGTCTACCACGGCGAGCCAGGCCCGCTGCTCGATGCTGCTGTGGCGGCGGGCGCCGACACAGCCGACGGCATCGAGATGCTCGTCCAGCAGGGCGCGATCGCGTTCGAACAGTGGACCGGGATTCCCGCTCCGGTTGGCGTTATGCGCACCGCCGCGGCGGTCGGCTAGTTGAGGCTACTCGAGCTTTTCGCCGACGTGATGGAGCTGGAAGGCTCTTACAAGGTCAACGATTCCCGACATCAGCGCCCATAGGCCGACGAAGAGAACCAGCAGATTGGCCTTCACGTTGACGTCGGAACCGGCGGCGATGAAGGCGATCACGAGCATCAGCGTGCCGCTGACGAGCCCGAGCCACCAAAGATCGTTGTGGTCGCGCTCTGAGAAGGCCTGGACAAACCAGATAAAGGCCACCAGCAGGAAGATGAAGCCGAGGATGTCGGCGAACTCGTTGAACGTTTCGACCGGATTGAAGATCGCAACGACTCCCCAGATGATCAGCAGCGCGCCGAGCAGCGCCCAGACCCAGCGCCATTTTGGCGCCAGCGTCGAGAGCGCCATGTATTGAACTCCGGCACCGATAAACATCGCCCCGATCATCAAGCCGATCAGCGCGAACGAAGAGTTGCTGAACTGCAGTACAACCAGCGCAACGATGATCCAGACGATTCCGAAGATCAGCCACAGCCACCAGAACGACGCGAGCGCCTTGATTGCTTCGCGCTCGTCCGATGTTGCGCTTGCCAGTAGTGCGTCGTCAGCATCGGTCATTGGTTCTCCTAGTTGTTGAAAATGGGCTCTATGCGGCTGGTGTGCGTCCGACTGTGTTCTGCTCAGCTGCCGGTGGATTATGGAGCAGCAGTTGCGGAAGGGTGACCATCTTGTAGCCAGCTTTCCGCAAACCCTTGAGCATTCTCGGCAGTGCGGCGGACGTTGTTGTCCTGTCACCGCCGCCATCGTGCATCAGGATGATCGAACCTGGCTCTACCTCGGCCAGTACTTGAGCAGCCATCACATCGACACCCGGGAGCTTGTAGTCGTTGGTGTCGAGCGACCACATCACAGTCAACATTCCGGCCCGGCGAGCCTCCGCTACGACAAGGTCGTTGACGGCGCCATAGGGCGGCCGGAAGAGCTTCGGCGCTGGGAGGTTCTTCCCCGTCACGGCGTCGGTATTGTCATTCAATTCTCCTCGGATATCTTTCGGTGCCAAGCGCGTGAGGTCTTGGTGGTCCCAGGTGTGGTTGCCGACGACGTGACCTTCGGCTACGGCCCGCTGCAGTGGCAGGGGAAACTCGCTGATCTGGTTACCGAGTGTGAAGAAGGTTGCCTTCGCGTCGTACTTCTTCAGCGTGTCAAGGATCCCGCCGGTGTAGCTGCTCGGGCCGTCATCGAAGGTCAGCGCAACCTCCTTGTTCCCAGGGCCGGCTTGGCTGATGATGCCGGTCGTCTGCAGGACTGCGTCGATCGCGGCGTTCTCAGCTTTGATCTCCTCCTTGCGCTTCTCGATCACTGCCGCAGCCGCTCGAGCCTGCGCTTCAAGCTCCATCTTTGGTTTCTCGGCAGCAGCGCCCTGCGCCAGCTGCGTCGGATCCCATTTGCCGGGGCTGCCGACGCTAACGGCGACGATCACGATAGATCCAACGGCCACAGCTAACGCCGCGGCGAGCCCAACGAGCTGGCGCCGGCGGTGCAGGCCAGAACCGTCGGTGGGGTGCGGTGTTGGCGACCTCGGCATACGGCTTAATTGATTCTACCTGAAGCAGCGACCGTTTACTCCGCTTGCAGTGAGTCGTTTAGTCGCGTCGAGCCGCGAACAAATAACCCTATTCGCTGACGACGACGCGCAGCTGATCGTCGATTCGCAGGCTGCGCTGGCCGCGAAGCAGCGCCAGCAGCTCGTCGCCGACAACTTCTCGGCGCCAGCCGCGGAGCGTACGCACGTCGGGGTCGGGGCTGCCGCTGCGTACGGCGCTAACGACCGCCTGAAGGTCGGAGCGGGTCGCAAGCAGCTCATAGGCGAGATCCTCTCGAACCGCGCAGGCACGCACCAACGATTCGGCTAGCACGATCAATGCTGCATCGGCAGAGTCCGATTGAGCACGCGCGCGCCGCTCGGCTGGGATTGGGCGATCGTCCGTGGCGCCGACGACGACCTTCACGATTGCATCGCCGCGGCGGCGAGCGATCCCTTGATGGACTCCGCGCAGGTCGCGCAACTGGCGTTCATCGGTCGGCTGGCGCCCCGCAATCTCGACGATTGCGGCGTCCGTCAGAACCTTCTGAACCGGTTTGTCCTCGCGATCGGCGCACTCTTCGCGCCAGACCACCAGAGCGTGAGCGGTTGCGCGCTGCTCAGCACTGAGCGCATTGATTTTTGGCAGCTTGGCGAAGATCAGGTCAACATCGCGCTCGTCTGTCGACCGTTCCAGTGGAAGGCACTCCTCGCGGGCCCAGTCAAGCCGCCCGCGCTCCTCGAGTCGCTGTTTGAGAACCGCCGCCACCTCACCGAGGTGGAGAACATCACCGCGCGCGTATCGCTGCTGCTCCTCGCTAAGTGGGCGCGCGTCCCAGTGCGAAAAACTGGCGCCCTTGTCGAGCTGCACCTTGAGCAGGTCACGGAGCAGTGCCTCATACCCGATCTGCGCTCGCAGGCCGGCAAACGCTGCCGCGATTTGGGTGTCGAAGCAATTACGCGGATGGGCGTGCCAGAGCCGCCGCAGCAGCGCGATGTCCTGGCGGCCAGCGTGGACTATGACCTCAATCTCGCAGTCATCGATCAAGTCGACAATTGGCGTTGGGTCGATTTCGCGATCGAATGGATCGATCAGTTCGGTCCAAGCTGGCTCGCCCGGCTGCTCTGCATCGACCGCTACCTGCACGAGGCAGAGTTCGGTTCGGTAGCGGCCCTCGCCGATGAATTCGGTGTCGATCGCCAGCGTGCCGGTTTGGCGTGCACGGGCGGCGAGGCTCTGGAGCGTCTCGTTCGTCGTCAAGGCCGGCGACCTACTCGCCGGGCCACTCGCCGGTGGCGTCAAAGTGCTCACGCGCTCGCTCTTCTGTGGTGCGATCGTTGTCGCCGCGGATGCCGACGCGGTAGAAGACGCTCAGCAGCGCGACTGAGATACCAGCGCTAATAAGCAGAGCGCCAGATTGATAAGCCGATTCGCGCTGGCCGATTGCCGCAAGCAGGATGCCGGAGAGGACGATCAGCGCTGGCATGACGAAGCGAACGAAGGTTAGGAGCGCACGCGTGCCAGCGCGGGGCTGAGGTCGAGTCTCGGTCGTTTCGGTCACGTGGTCGATTCTACGAGGATCGCCTTGAAGCGGCTTAAAAGCTCTGCGCCGCCGATCTTTTCGCCCCGTTCACCGAGGCCGACGGTCGCGAGCAGATCGCCTCGGAGCTGGAGCGCCGCGCGACCGAGCTGCTGCTGGCCGGCGAGTGTCACTGACGAGTCGCGCTTTGACATACGCACGCCCTGATCATCGCGTAGTAAGGGAAGGTGAACGTAGCTTGGTCGGGGTAGTCCAAGCTGCTCCCCAAGCCAACACTGAGCGGCGGTCGAATCGAGCAGATCATCGCCTCGAACGACCTCGTCGATCGTCTGCTCGGCGTCGTCTACAACGACGGCCAGGTGATAAGCGAAGGAGCCGTCCTGTCGCGCGACGACGAAGTCATCGACGGCTCCCTCCTGTTCGCCGTGGAGCCGATCAAAGAATCGGATCTTCGCGCCGTCGGCGCGAACCCGCAGCGCAGCTTGGCGGCTGCTCTCACGTCGCTCGGCGAGCTCTGCGCTTGAGAGTTCGCGACAACTACCCGGGTAGGGGGCGGGGGCGCCGTGCGGGGCAGACGAGGCTGCGCGGATCTCCGCCCGCGTGCACCAGCACTCGTAAAGCAGGCCATCGGCGCGGAGCTGCGCTAGTGCGTCCTGATAAAGCGCCGTCCGCGAGCTCTGGGCGACGACCGGCTGATCCCACTCGAGGCCGATCGCCGCAAGATCGCCGAGCTGCTGCTCGGCCGATCCGGCGCGGCACCTTTCGCGGTCAAGGTCCTCGACGCGGATCACGAAGCTGCTGCCTGTGGAGCGAGCACAACACCAGGCCAGGAGCGCGGTTCGAAGGTTGCCGAGGTGCAGCGGCCCGGTTGGGCTCGGAGCGAAGCGGCCGTTGCATCGAACGGGCGCGGGAGCGAGCTGAATCAGCCCTTCGGCCACGTGTCCGACGCTAGCAGCGCTACTCTCCGGCCTCGATGGCAGATGCTGAAGACGATTCGAACGAGCCGCAAGGCCCGATCCCTTGCTCACCGTGCCGCGGCACCGGCAAGCTGAACTCGAACGCTGGCGACGACGCGCACGAGGTCGACTGCGCGTGGTGCGAAGGCAGCGGGGTCTTTATCGAAGAGCACGACGCCCAGGCGGCGCAGCGGCCGGCGGGTGAAGCGACCGAAGAGAAGCCCCAGCCGGCTGTCGATTAGTCGCTGACGATGATCGTCCCGACTTTGCGCCCGGCGATCTCGAGCGCAACATCGAAACGGCCACTGTTTGGCGCGACGAGCGTAATTTCGCTTGGGAGGCCTGGCTCGACCGGAAAGCTGAGGCCCAGACCCTCGATCAAAGCGATATCGGGCGTGGCGCTGCGAACTTGAAGCTTTAGCCGCTGGCCGGCCTTGATCTTCACCCTGCTGTCGGCTGGCATAACCGCGCTAATTTCGCCGGCTGCTGCGGCAGGCAACTTCGCGGCAGCTGGCTCCGTTGCGGGAGCGGGCTGCTTGTCGTTTCGCTTCTCTGTGCTGCTTCGCAGCGAGGAGAGTGCGCCTAGAAAAACGACAGATGTCGCCAACAGAATCAGTAGGCCGCGTCCGCGCATCGACTGATTGTGACCAATCCGCTGGCTGGAGTCGGTGATCTAACTTGTTTTTCTGTGTTCACCGGCCCATCTATCGCAGCGATCGCGCTGCTCGGCGCGCTGATTGGTGCAGTGCTCGAGCGGCTCTCGGCTCGGCTCAGCGTCGGGCTGCCGCCGGCGGGGCGGCGCACTGTCGTCGCCGCGATTGTCGTGGGCGCACTAGCCCCGTTACTGGCGCTTTCGGCTCGCTCTGGGGCGCAGGCGGCGCTGGCGGCGGTTCTGCTTTGCGTGCTCTTCACGGCCGCGCTAACCGATCTACAAACAAGGCGAATTCCTAACTGTTTGACAGCCACCGGGTTGGCGTTGATCTTCGTGATGACGGCGCTTCTCGAGCCAAGCTTCGCAGCGGAACGGCTTCTTTTCGCGTTTCTTCTTTTCACATTCTTCCTCACCGCGGCTCTACTGCGACCAGGCGGACTGGGGCTAGGCGACGTGAAGCTAGTTGCCGTCATAGGGGCGGCGCTGGGAGCGGCCAGCGTCGCTGCGGTCGGGCTGGCGCTAGTGATCGGGACACTTGCAGCGGGTGCGATCGTGATCGCTCACGGCTGGGCGCAGGCGCGGGCCGCAACGCTGCCGCTAGCACCGTTTTTAGCCGCCGGTTCGGCAATCATCCTGCTGATTAGCGGTTGAACTCGCCCGCCGAGCGATCGCGCCGCTCGCTAGCCTGCCCTTGGCAATGGCAATTTCGCTCACAACCGCCGGCGAATCACACGGACCCGGCCTCACCTGCATCGTCGAAGGGCTCCCCGCCGGCCTGCAGCTTGATCGCGGCGCTCTCGACGCTGATCTCGCGCGCCGCCAGCTCGGCCACGGCCGCGGCGGCCGGATGAAGATCGAAAGCGACGCGGCTGAGGTGACGGCAGGTATCAGGCACGGGCGCCTGCTCGGCGGACCGGTAGCGCTGCAGGTGATCAATCGCGACTTTGAGAACTGGGAAGAGCGGATGAGCCCCTGGCCTGTTGAGGCTGAGGTGCCCGAAGTTCACCTGCCGCGACCAGGTCACGCCGATCTCGTCGGCGCCTGGAAGTACGGGGCGAGCGACATCCGCGACATCCTTGAACGCGCCAGTGCGCGCGAGACCGCCGCGAGGGTCGCCGGCGGTGCGCTCTGCCGCCAGTTCCTTGAGGCGATGGGCGTGACCGTTCGCTCACACGTCGTTCGAATCGGGACGGTTGCGGCGCCACCACGCAGCGAAGCGCTTACAGCTGTCGACTTCGAAGCCGTCGACGATGATCCCGTTCGCTGCCTCGACGCCGAAGTCAGCGCGCAGATGGTTGAGCACATCAACGTTCAGCGCAAAGCGAACGAGTCGATCGGGGGCACCTTTGAGGTCGTCGTCTTCGGCCTCGTCCCCGGCGTTGGCTCACATATCTCTTGGCAGACGCGACTCGACGGTCAGATTGCCGGAGCTATCTGCTCAATTCAAGCCGTTAAGGGAGCCTCACTCGGCGACGGCTGGGATCTTCCTGCCCGTCCAGGTTCCGAAGCTCACGATGAGATCTTCTACTCCGAACAACGTGGCTACTACCGTGAGACCAACCGCGCCGGCGGCCTCGAAGGTGGCATGACCACCGGAGAGCCGCTGATCGCTCAGGGCGCGATGAAGCCACTGCCAACATTAACCAAGCCGCTGCGCTCGGTTGACATCAGCACCCGCGAACCGGCCGAGGCGCTGCGCGAGCGGACCGACTCATGCACCGTACCTGCAGCGGGAGTCGTCGCCGAGGCGATGGTTGCCTTCGTGCTTGCCGACGCGTACCGAGAGAAGTTCGGTGGCGATCACATTGACGATGCGCGCGCCGCGCTGGCGAGCTACTGCGAGCGGATCGCATGGATCCGGCGCTAAGCAGGTCGCTCGTCTTCATCGGCTTCATGGGGGCCGGTAAGACGACGGCTGCGAAACTCGCTGCCGAGCTGCTCGGGATTCGATCTGCCGACAGCGACGAGGTGATCGAGCAGAGCAGTGGCCTAACGGCCGCTCAGCATTTTGCCGCGCACGGTGAAGCGGCGTTTCGAGCAGCAGAGGAAGAGGCTGTCCTCGCGCTGCTCGCAGGCCCACCTCAGGTGATCTCGCTTGGCGGGGGCTCAGTTGGGTCGGCGGCCGTAATCGAGGCGCTCAAGGAGCACATCACGGTGCTTCTCGACGTCGACTTGGACGTCGCCTGGGAACGAATTCAGGGAAGCGGACGGCCGCTCGGCAAGGACCGCGCCGGCTTTGATTACCTCTTCCGCGAGCGCGAATGCATTTACCGCGAGGTAGCTGACGCCAATCTTTCCAGCAGCGATGCCGCGGTGATCGAGGCAGCCCTGCCTTCGCTGGTGGCGATGGCTCACGGAACCGCCGGCGCGCTGCGTCTTCTCTGGGCAGCCGGCCGGGCAGGCGGCTATCCGGTTTGGGTCGGCGAAGGGGCATTGACTGACGCGCCATGGCCACTACCTGAAGATTCCCGCCGCTTTGTGGTAAGTGACAGCAACGTCGCAGACCTTTACGCCGGCGAAGTGCCGCGGGTCGCAGGACTAATCGGGTTTGAGGCCGGTGAGCAGTCCAAGACGCTGGAAACCGCGCAGGCCGTCTGGGACGCGCTAGTTGAGCAGCAGGCGACGAGGGCCGACCACATCGTTGCAGTCGGCGGCGGCGTCGTCGGCGATCTCGCTGGCTTCTGCGCGGCCAGTTTTCAGCGAGGCGTTCCCGTCGTTCAGGTCCCCACAACGCTCGTCGCGCAGGTCGATTCGGCCTTCGGAGGCAAGACCGGCGTCGACCTCCCGCAGGCCAAGAACTACATCGGCGCCTACCATCAGCCGGCAGCTGTGCTGGTCGATCCGGCGAAGCTCGCCACGCTGCCCGAGGACGAGATGGCCGCCGGTTACGCCGAGGTTGTCAAGACGGCGCTGATTGGTGGCGGCCTGCTTTGGGAGCGCGTTAGTAATGGAGACGCCGTTGACGAGCAGATCATTCGCGAATGCGCGCGGATCAAAATCGCCGTGGTCGCAAGTGACGAGCGCGACAGCGGGCCGCGCCAGAAGCTCAATCTCGGGCACACGATCGGTCATGCGATCGAGGCCGCAACCGGTTACAGCCAGCTTCGCCACGGCGAGGCAATCTCACTTGGCCTGCTGGCTGCGTTGAGGATCTCAGAGGCCTCCGAGCTGCGCGAACAGGTGCAGCAGATCCTGGCCAGTGCCGGGCTGCCAACGATCCTCCCCGGACTTGACGTCGAAGCCGTATTGGTAGCAACCTCGCTTGACAAGAAGCGGCTCAGCGGCGCGGTCCCGTTCGTCTGCTGCAGCGCGCCGGGCGAGGTGCACTACGGCGTCGAAGTCGAGCCAGCGCTGGTCCGTGCAGCAATCGAAGAGCTCGCTGCCTGACGCCTGCCCGCCCGAAGTGGCAAACTGGCAGCCGTGCTTGCACACAACCGCATCGCAGTACTCCACGGTGTCAACCTTGAGCAGCTCGGCCGCCGCGATCCCGAGATTTATGGCGACCTCGATTACGAGCGCCTAACGCAGCGTATTGGCGAGTTTGCCGCCGAGCTTGAACTCTCGCCGCAGTTCTTCCAGACCAACTTCGAGGGCGAGATCGTCGAGTACCTTCACCGCGTCCACGACGTGGCCGACGGCATTGTGATCAATCCCGGAGCTTGGACCCACTACTCTTACGCGATCCGTGACGCGCTCGACCTCGCCGCGCTGCCGGCGGTCGAAGTTCACCTCAGCGACATCCAAAATCGGGAAGAATTTCGGCGCAGATCGGTGATCAGTGACATCTGCCTGACGACTGTCAGTGGCCAAGGCGTTGACGGTTACAGGCTCGCGCTCGAGGCGCTGCGCGACGACTTGGCCGCCACGGCCGGCTAGTGGCCCAAAGAGTCGAGCGGCTGGCGGAGAAGGTCGCGGCAGCGGGCGTCGACTGGCTGCTCGTCTCGGCGCCGCTAAACGTTCGCTGGCTCACCGGCTTTACCGGCAGCAACGCGGTCGCGCTCTGTCCGGCGGACACCGGTCGCAATCCAGCCGTGCTCATAACCGACTTTCGCTACATCGAGCAGGCCACAGAACAAGCTCCCAGCGCGTGGCAGGTGGAGGTCGTGAAGAGCGACCTGCTCGGCGCCGGCCTGGCCGAAGGCTTTCCGGTGGCTGACGGCGGTGGAGATAACTTCGGCGTTGTGGGCTACGACGACACGCACGTCACCGTGGCCCAGCTTGCGGCCCTGAAGCCGGCGCTGGGTGGATCTGCCGAACTGGTGCCACTAAGCGGCAGCGTTGAAGCTTTGCGGCTGATCAAGAGCGCCGCTGAGATTGAGAAGATCCGTGCCGCCGCTCAGCTCGCCGACGCCGCCATGCTCGAGCTGCTCGAGCACGGCTTGATTGGCCGTACTGAGCTGGAGCTGGCATTGTCGCTGGAGTCGGCGATGCGGCGACTCGGCGCGGAGGAGCTGAGCTTCCCGCCGATAGTTGCGTCGGGCCCCCGTGGCGCACTGCCGCACGCTGAGCCGCGCGAGCTCGAAGTTGAGCGATCCCAGATGGTCACAATTGATTGGGGAGCGAAGCTCGACGGCTACTGCTCCGACTGCACACGGACCTACTTCACCGGCGAGGTCGACGATCAGCAGTCGCTGATTTACGATCTGGTGCTCGAGGCTCAGCTCGCGGCCGTCGAGGCCGTACGTGCTGGCCCGACCGGGCGTGAGGTCGACGCCGTCGCAAGGCAGATCATCGACGACGCCGGTTTTGCCGAGTGCTTTGGCCACGGGCTTGGCCACGGCGTTGGGCTCGACGTGCATGAGGCTCCGCGGCTGTCGCGACAGGGCGACACTGAGCTGGAGGCAGGGATGGTCGTGACGGTTGAGCCCGGCATCTATCTTTCCGGGCAGTACGGCGTGCGAATTGAAGATTTGTTGGCAGTGACCTCGAGCGGCAGCGAAACGCTGAGCGGACTCCCCAAGGCGCGCCAAGTAGTCGCTTAGGCGACCGGCGGTTAGCAGCTGCGCGCTGGTCGCTGACCTGCGCCATCTTTTCGCCAGGAGCAATAGACTTCATCCGTCGTGGTTCGTTTGCCAACAGCACTCGTCGCGATTTTGATCTGTTCGGTGCTGGTCGCGGCGCCCGCGCGGGCTCAGCAGACCAGCCAAACAACCGCCGAACGGATCGTCGCGATCGCGCAGCAGGAACTCGCGCTCGGCGTGAGTGAGATCCCCAAGGGTTCGAACAAGGGCGCGCGGATTAAGATGTACGGCCTCGCTACGCAGGCGCCGCTGCGCTACTACCCGGCGCCGTGGTGTGCTTATTTCACCTCTTGGGTAACGAAGCGGGCCGGTACTCCGATCGGTTGGAATGGGCTTGGCGACGGCTGGGTTCCGCGCCTGCGCGACTGGGGTCGCAAGACAGGGATCTGGCGATCAGCTCCCCAGCCCGGTGACCTGATCGCCTTTCCTCAGCACATTGGGATCGTCGAGAGTATTCGGCCGAACGGCCTCGTGACAACGATCGAAGGCAACACCGGTGACGCCGTGCTGCGCAGGCTGCGACTCGTCAAAAGCGCCAGTGGCTTCATCCGCGTGGCTGCGCTCAACCCACCGGTACCGATCCTGTCGGCTCCCAGCGACACCGTCTACCGCACCGAACCGGTTACGTTGACGGTGAAGAATGCTGCGACGGCTAAGCGCTCAATCAAGCGCTATCGCTGGGATCTCAACGGCGATGGGCGGTGGGATCACACGACGACGGTGAGCCAAGTCACATTGGCGTTCCCCGAAAACGGCGTCTTCCCTTTGGCAGTTCAGCTCACCGACGTCAATGGCGTTTCGGCAGAGGCGACGATCAGCCTCACCGTGATCAACCGCCCGGGCGTCGCCATCGCCGGCTGAGTCTGGGTGGAGAGAATCTCGGCGCCGGTCTAACCCAAGCGCTTGGGTGGATCTTCGCTCCCTATCTGCGGGCGTGGGCGCGGGATGTTGAGCGCCTTCGGTCAGGCGCCTGCGATCGCGCACGAGGAACGGTCGGCGGCTGGACTTATCGGTCTAGACCGCGCGCATGAATCGCCACAGATTAATTACCTATCGAGTGGCCGTTTTGCCGCGTATGCTGCGTATCTAATCTGAACCTGTCACACGGAGTACAACGAAAGGGAGACAATGGAGACGAAAAGTGGTCTCAAGGCCATTGCGGATGCGAGCTTTGACTCGGTGATGATCACAAGCGCTGGTCGTAAGAATGAGATCATCTACGTGAACAAGGCATTTGAAAAGCTGACCGGCTACAAGGCAAAGGACGTCCTCGGCAAGGACCCAAAATTCCTTCAAGGCGCAGCTACTGACCCTGCAACGATCCGGCAACTCGTCAAAGATCTGAAGGCAGGTAAGACTTTCGAGGGTCGCACGATTAATTATCGCGCCGACGGTAGTCCTTTCATCATGCACTGGCGCGTACTGCCGGTGAAGGCTGGTCGTGGCGCCGCGGCCAAGGTCGAAAGCTACGTCGCGATTCAGCGGGTTATCTCCGCCTAACCACCGGCGTCAACAGCATTTCGCCAAAGGCGACAACCAGCCTCGCCGAGATTAATCGCGCGGGCGCCGTAGGCCAACCAATACGGGCACGCGGCCAGAGCCCCAATTTTCTTTGTAGCTTTGCGGCAGGCTCAACAAGTAATGTGCGCAAATGCTCGAAGCAGCAATCTTTGCGGCAATCGGTCAAGCGGCCCTCGTGGTGGGCGCGTTACTGGTCTGGCGTTTCCGCACGCTAACGCGCGCTGCCGTCGTCGGTTCACTGATGGCGTTTGGTGCGGGAGCGGTGATCTCGGCCGTGGGAACCGACCTCGTGGCCGTGGCCTACGAGGAGGCTGGGGGAGGGGCAACCGCACTGGGGATCGGGATTGGCGGCCTCGGCTATTTCCTCATCATCACGCTGCTGGAGCGCGGCGGCGCGCGCGAAACACCGGAAGCACCACTGGAAAAAGCGATTCAATCCGAGGGCGACGAGGTAGCCGCGGCCAGCCCGACTGAGGCACGAAATCTTTTCGTCGGGATGGTTATCGACGGGGTTCCCGAGTCGGTCGCGGTCGGGTTGAGCCTCCACCTCGGGTCTGTCGGTGTTTCGGCTGCGCTGGTCGGCTCAATATTTATTGCGGGGCTTCCAGAGGCGATCGGCGTGGCAGCGGCTCTGCTAGCGGGCGGCTTTACGATTTCCAAGATCCTGATCCGCTTCGGGTTTGTCGTTTTGATCGGCGCCATCGCCGGCGTCGCCGGCTACAAGCTGCTCTACGGACAGAGCGATGAGCTGGTAGCGCTGATTCAGTCAATTGCCGCTGGTGCTCTACTGGTCGTCGTAATCAACGAGATGGTTCCGATCGCAATTCGGGGAGTCCAGCGCTGGGCCGGCGTGATCGCCGCCTCAGGCTTCGTCTTCTCGGCGGCGATTACTTGGACTTCGGGCGGCTAAGCGATTGAAGCGACGCAGGCTCATGCCTCGGTGCCCATTTCCCGCGCTCTCTGCGGCAGGCCTTGCGGGTAAGATACTTTTGTCGTCAGCCCGATAGCCTGCGGTGATGCTTGAGGAGGCGGTATTGGCGACGAGCGGCCAGCGTTACCGGCCAGAGGAGTCGCCATGCATGACGTGATCGTTATTGGCGCCGGGTTCGCCGGCTGCTCTGCTGCTCGCGAGATTCGACGAGCTGGCAAGCGCCCACTGATTCTGGAGGGCAACGACCGAATCGGCGGGCGCACCTGGACGGCTCACTGGGACGGCCAACAATTTGAGCGGGGCGGTAACTTTTTCCATTGGTTCCAGCCCCACGTTTGGAGCGAGATTGTCGCCGCGGGCTGCACGCCGGTAGCGATGCCACAGTCACCGCGGTCTGCCTGGCTCGTTGGTGGTGAGCTGCGAACCGGCAGCCACTTGGATCGCGAGGAAATCGCCCAGCGCGCATGGAACGCTTACAACGAGGGTTCTGAACAGATCCTTCCGTTTCCGTTTACACCGCTCGCCCACCCCGAGCGAATCCGACGCCTCGACAAGATGACGATCGAGGAGCGAATCAACGAGCTCGATCTCGATAGCGACGAGCGAGCCGTGATGGTCGGGGAAGGCGAGGGAGTGGCGAGTGGCCACCTTGACGACGCCGGCGCTCTCACGGTGATGCGATGGCACGCCTTGTCGGGCCACAATCTCCCCAGCACGCAGGCGGCGGCAGGGCAGATCATGATCGAAGAGGGGACGATCGCCTTTCTCCAGCCGATCCTCGACGCTGCCGCCTGTGAGCTGCGGCTCGAAACTCCAGTCGCTGCTGTCGAGCAAAGCGCCGATCGCGTGATCATCACAACGCGGGCGGGCGAATCGATCAGCGCAGAAGCCGTCGTAGTCACGGTGCCACTAAACGTGCTCCATGACATCGCTTTTGAGCCATCTCTAAGCGAGCTAAAACAGGGGGGAATCGCGCTTGGACAAGCTGGCATAGGGAGCAAGCTATTGCTGAAGGTCAAGGGGCCGAGCGAGATCGTCAGCGCGCTAGCTGATGACCACCCGTTTGGGTTTGTCGACACGATCTTTGAGCTTGACGGTGACGAGCAGATCCTCGTCTGTTTCGGGCGTGATGGCGACGAGATTCGCGATCGCGACATCGCCTGGGCGCAGCAGCAGCTCGACAGGCTCGCCCCCGGATTTACAGTCACAGGGATGAACTTTCATGACTGGAAGGCTGACGAGTTCGCGCAAGGAACTTGGGCTGCGCATCGCCCAGGCTGGTACACGACCTACCACGCCGAAATGCAGCGCCCAGAAGGCCGGGTGATATTCGCAAACTCCGATTTAGCCGACGGTTGGGCGGGTTTTGTTGACGGTGCTATCGAGTCGGGCATCCGCGGCGGACGCTGGGCCGCTGCAGCGGCTGCGTAAGCGCCTAGTGGCCAATAGTTTTGCAGCGCGGGGCTGCAGAGCTTAAGCGGCTGAAGGGACTCGAACCCTCGACCTTCTGCATGGCAAGCAGACGCTCTAGCCAACTGAGCTACAGCCGCAGTGAGCGCGGAGTATAGAGCGCGGCGGCGCGGCTAGGGAGCGCCGCCGAGCCGTACGATCTGTGTGGCGCGGTGAGCCTCGACCTCGGAGCGGCCGCAGTCGTCCACCTTGACGACGAATTTCGCTGGTGTGCTCGGGACGGCGCTCTCCACAATATCCTGGCCGTGGACGATTGGCAGTGGCTGCTCGTAGTCGATGGTTCTGCACCTGATGGAGCGTGCGTTCGGTTGCGCCTAAGGCGACGACCGGAATCGAACCGGTGTACGCGGCTTTGCAGGCCGCTGCGTAGCCACTCCGCCACGTCGCCAATCGGTTCGAAGCCTAGCGCCCGCCGGTGGCGGCGCGGAATGTCCCTGCCCCGCGCCGCGCTGATACTCTTTCGCTTCTTCCCAGGGCGATTAGCTCAGCTGGGAGAGCGCCGCCTCGACAAGGCGGAGGTCACTGGTTCGAGCCCAGTATCGCCCACTCATAGCCCGCAGGCATAGGCGTGGTTCGAGCCCAGCACCTCGACTGCTCGTCACGCGCCATCAGGACCGACACCCTCATTCTCATCGGCGATTGTCATCTGGCCGGTTCTAGCCGCCGGTCCCTAAGCCGGTGCGGCGGCTTGCGTAATCTGAACGGCCTCAGGGGGGAGGTCTAGCGTCTTTCCGTCGAGAAGCTCAGCGACCGTGATCAGTTAGATTCTGGGGTGGTTCCCGTAGGCGGACGTGCAGAAGCCAGCGGAAGCGGCCTCTTTGCGCATGGGCTGTGTCGGCTCGTTGAGCGAGATGAGGACGCCGAATTCAGCCTGCTCGCGGTCAAGTACGCCTCGCATTTCTCTGACGTGAGGTACCGAAACATGTCCCGCCTTAACTGAGGCAATTAGCTCTTTTGCCACGTCGCCTTCATAGAAGTAAACCCGGCCGTCGATCCCTTGATCGGCACCCTTCTTTTCGTCGGCGGGGCGCGCGCCGATGAGACCGAGCGCCCACCACTGAAACTGGTACGGGTCGGCGGCGGCGAGCGCGATTGCGTCGGCTGCTGACTTCGGCTCGCCTATAACGTCGAAGTCCTAAGCTCCCTGGGCTAGGAGGCGAGACTTCATTAGTGTGATCGCCAGGTTGGTGATGTCGATGCCGACCCACTCAACATTGCGGCGCTCGGCAGCAGCAATCGTAGTTCCGCATCCACAGAATGGATCGAGGACTAGCCATCACAAAGCTTGCCAAGCCCTTGGCCGCTGCCTGCCATCGAAATGTCAAAGCGCGCCAAGGGATTCTGCGGCGCAAAGCGATCTACGGCGAGTGAGACAAATGGTTGAGACGATGGCGAACCACCAAGCACGACAGCTTGGTCGAGCGCGCTGCTGCCACAGCCGCTCGTGGCAGCGATCATCGCCGCGCAACCGGCCACAGAACAAGCACGGTTTCGAAACACCGGCGAGAGCGTACCGAGACGGCTCAGGCAGCGAGCGCGGCGCGCAATACGCCAGCCATTTCACAGACAGCGTCATGCGAGGTGCGGTTGACGACGGCGAAGTTGAGGAAACCGTGGATCAGCGAAGGGTGGCGTCGGAGCGTCACTTCAACGCCGTCGGCCTTCAACTTCGCAGCGTACGCCTCGCCTTCGTCGCGGAGCGGATCAAAGCCCGCAGTGATGATGTGCGCTGGCGCTAGGCCGGCGAGCGGTCCTGCCTTGAGCGGTGAGACCTTCGGATCGTTTAGATCGTCGTCGGTGCTGAGGTAATGCTGCCCAAACCAATCCATCTGAGCTTCGGTGAGGAAGAACCCATCACTAAATCGGTGGTAGGAGGGGTATTTCTCGGCGAAGTCGCAGACCGGGTAGATCAGCAGCTGGAAGGCTGGAGCGGGTCCTCCGTCAGCGAGCGCCTGCTGGGCAGTCACCGCGGCTAGCTGGCCGCCCGCGCTGTCGCCACCGACAGAGATCCGCGCGGGGTCGGCGCTGAACTCTTCGGCGCGCGCGACTGCGTCGCGGAACGCTGCCAAGGCGTCATCGGCGGCGGCCGGGTACTTGTGCTCTGGGGCTAGGCGGTAATCAACTGAGAGAACGCGGCAGCCGGAGTGCTGTGCGATCAACCGACACGGCGCGTCATGCGTTTCGAGATCGCAGATCACGAAGCCGCCGCCGTGGTAAAAAACGAGCAGCGGGCTGATGCTGTCTTTACATTCCTCTGGCACATAGAGGCGCGCCGGAAGCGGCCCTTCTGCGCCGGCGACGGTCGTCTCCGTCACGCTCGCCATCGGCAGCTGCGGCGCGGCGATCAAGGAGCGCGTCTCAGTGACTCCAGCGCGTGCCTGCACAGGGCTTAGTCGCTCCATCTCTGGCTGCGGTGCCATCGCCATCAGCTTCAGCAGTAGCTGAAGGCCCGGGTCGAGCGTTTGCCCGTCGAGCACGGTCGGCGCTCCACCGGCAAGGCGGAGCTGAGCTGCTGGCCCGAGCCGCATTAGGCCACGGACTACGGCTCCTTGGGCTTTCGTTGCGGCAGCGGCAGAATCCATCGCGCAGACGCTAACTGGTTGCTGCCGGCGGCGCGGTCACGAACGCCAGCAATGCGTCGTTGAACTGAACCGGCCGCTCAAACATTGGAACGTGGCCCGTATCAGCCATAGTCAGGAGCTCTGCGTCCGGGATCAGCTCACAGAACTCGAGCGCGTCACCAAGCGGCACGAGGATGTCGTTCTCGCCTTGAATCACGAGAACAGGGCAGCCGATCTCTTGAAGCCGATGGCGAAAGTCGTAGGCGAGGATCGCTTCAAACGCGTCACCGAAGCCCGCGTCACCAAAAGTTAAGAGCTGCTCCGACAAGAGTTCCTTCGAGATTCGCGTCGGGTAGCGCGCGACGAGACCCATCCCGAGCGCGATGTACCCGGGGCGCGTGAGCATCTTCTTTGCCGCGCTCGGGTCTCCTTGCCCGCGCATCATCAGCTGCCGCGCGAGTGTTTGGCCTGGGCGCGAGTTGGTGACGTTCGCCGAGCTGATTCCAGCTGAGTCAACAAGGACCAGAAGCTCGACTCGCTCAGGGTGCTGGATCGCGACCTCGGCGGCAGTGAAACCGCCCATCGAGTTGCCAACAAGCACGACAGGGCCGAGCCCTAGTGATTCGCAGAAGCTGTCTACCGCAGCGGCAAAAGCGGTGATTGAGATCGGATCAGCCGGCATCTCAGAGCGGCCAAAACCGGGCAGGTCGAGCGCGATCGCGCGGCAGCTCCCAGCGGTGCGCGGCAGGTTCTCGAGCCAGTTCTGCCATGACCCGCCAAGCCCGTGAATGAACACAACGGTCTGATTGCCCTCACCGATGTCGACGTAGTTGACCGAGCGACCATTGATCTCGAGCTGCTGCGTGTGCGTGGGCCAGTCAACGTTGCGCCAGTCGGGCGTATCGGATACGCCGTAGCTGGCGTCAGCTTTGCGCGCCGCACGGTGCGTCAGCGGGCGCGCCGTCGAAGGCCAGACGCTGCGTAGTGGTCCGCGCCGGTAGACGCGCTCTGTTGGTGTATCGGCCATGCGTCAACGGTAGCGGAGCTGGGGAGCCAAACTGCGGCGTAACGGCCCATTCTTGGCCAGTCATCGGCGCAGCTGGAAGTGATCCCCCTGCCGCTCGCGTAGCATCAGCCTCGTGCAGGTAACTCTTCCAGATGGCACCGCTCTAGAGCTCGCAGATGGCGCGAGCGGTCTCGATGCGGCCGAAGCGATCGGCCCGGGCCTGGCGCGCGCTGCGCTCGCTTACCGCCAGCAAGGCGAGCTGCGAGATCTCTCCGCTCCGCTGACCGCCGACGAGGAGATCGAGATCATCACCAAAACCTCAGGCGACGACGGCCTCGCTCTGATCCGCCACGACGCCGCACACGTGCTCGCGGCAGCCGTCACTGAGCTCTATCCCGGCGTCAAGGTGTCGATCGGCCCAGCGATCGAGCGCGGCTTCTACTACGACTTCGAGTTTCCCGAGGGCGTGGTGATCAGCGAAGACGACTTCGAGGCAATCGAAGCTCAGATGAAAAAGCACATCAAAGCGGGGGAGGGCTTCGATCGCGAAGAGCTAAGCGTCGCCGACGCGCTTGAGCGCTTCCGTGGCGAACAGCAGGACTACAAGGTTGAGCTGATCGAGGATCTAGTTCGCGACGAGGGCGTTGAAACCGTGTCGCTCTACACCAACGGGCCGTTCACCGACCTCTGCCGCGGCCCTCACGGCCAGTCAACGAAGGCGATCGGCGCAGTCAAGCTTCAGTCGGTTGCCGGTGCTTACTGGCGCGGCGATTCCGACAGAACGATGCTGACGCGGATCTACGGCACCGCATTCTTCGACAAGAAGGAGCTCGAAGCCGAGATGGAACGGCTCGAAGCAGCCCGCGCCCGCGACCATCGCCGGCTCGGCAAGGAGCTCGAGCTCTTCGAGTTCTCAGAGGTCTCTCCCGGCGCTGCTTTCTGGCTGCCACGCGGGACAACAATCTTCAACGAGCTTGTCGCGCTCTCACGCGAGATCGGTTCGGCGCGCGGCTACCAAGAGGTCAAAACGCCGCAGATCTACGACGCCGAGCTGTGGAAAACCTCGGGCCACTGGGAGAAGTACCGCGAGAACATGTTCGTAACCAGCACCGAGGATCGCGAGTTCGGCCTTAAGCCGATGAACTGCCCCGGCCACGCTCATCTCTTCGGCGGTCGCCGCTGGAGCTACCGCGATCTGCCGGTGCGCTACTGGGAGCCGGGCCTGCTCCACCGCAACGAGCTCAGCGGCACGCTCCACGGCCTACTCCGTGTGCGCCACTTCGCACAGGATGACGCCCACATCTTCTGCACCGAGGGCCAGGTTGCCGAGGAGGTCGCCTCCTGCCTTGACTTTGCCTTTGCAACCTACGAGCTCTTCGGCTTCGACGTTCACCTTGAGCTCTCAACGCGCCCCGAGCAACGAATCGGCAGCGATGAGATCTGGGACCGCGCCGAGGCGGCGCTGGTTGGGGCGCTAGAAGCTCGCGAGCTCGACTACGAACTGAACCCCGGCGACGGCGCC
>SYIT01000104.1 GCA_005798685.1 Actinomycetota bacterium
ACTTGCCGGCGCCGGTCGGCATCACCAGCAGCACGTCGCGGCCGGCGAGCGCACCCTCGACTGCTTCCTGCTGACCGGGGCGGAAGCGATCGAAACCGAAGATCTCGGTTAGCGATGCCTTTGGATTGCTCATCGCTGCCGTCAAGCCGATGTTGGCGCCATCGGAAGCTCTGACTCAAGCGCCAGCTTGTTGCCCTCTTCGGCCACCGGCAGCGGGTAGTTGCCGGAGAAGCAGGCGTCGCAGTGGTTGGCGGGCCCGCCCTCAATCGCACCGTAAACACCTTCCAGCGAAACGTAGGCCAAAGAGTCGGCGCCAAGCATCTCGGCGATCTCCTCAACCGTTTTACCGTGGGCGATCATCTCTTCGCGCGTTGACATGTCGACGCCGTAGTAACACGGGTTGCGGATCGGCGGCGCCGAAATCCGCAGATGAACCTCAAGCGCGCCTGCCTCACGCAACATTTGGACGATCTGCCGCGTGGTATTGCCGCGCACGATCGAATCATCAACTACGACCAGCTTCCTGCCGCCGACGATCTCCGGCAGCGGGTTGAACTTAAGCCGCAGTCCTTGCTTGCGCAGCTCTTGGCCGGGCTGGATGAAGGTTCGTGCAACGTAACGGTTCTTGACGAAGCCGTCGTCTTGGGGCAGCCCGCTCTCGCGCGCATAGCCGCGAGCGGCGGCGTTGCCGGAATCCGGGACGGCGATCACGAGGTCCGCGCTCGGGGCTGGGTGCTCGCGCGCCAGCGCCTCACCCATCCGGCCGCGGGCAGCCTGCAGCACGGTGCCGTTCATCTTCGAGTCGGGGCGAGCAAAGTAGATGTATTCAAAGAGGCAGAAGGCTTTGCGCGCTCCTTCGATCACCATCTGAGTGCGGATCCCGTCGGCGCCAATCGAAACCATTTCGCCCGGGAGCACGTCACGCATGTAGGTGGCGCCGATGATGTCGAGCGCGCACGACTCACTGGCGACGCAGTAACCGTCGTCAATTTGGCCGAGCACCAGCGGCCGCACGCCGGCCGGGTCACGGAAGGCGACGACGCGCTCGTTTGTCATCACGACGGTTGAGAACGCTCCCTGCAGCAGCGGCATGATTGCGCGGACCGACTCTTCGATCGTTGCGCTTGGATCGTCGGCGATCAGCGCGGCGATTATTTCGGAGTCCGAGGTAGAGCTGAACTCGACGCCCTGCGCGCGCAGCTCGGCGTGGAGCTCAACGGCGTTGGTCAGGTTGCCGTTGTGAGCCAAGGCCAGCTCGCGGCCGCTGCTGGTGGCGCTGCCTGTGCGGTGAACCGGCTGCGAGTTCTCCCAGCCGCTGGAGCCGGTCGTCGAGTAGCGCACGTGACCGATCGCGAGGTCGCCGTCAAGCGCGCGCAGGTCGTGCTCCTTGAACACTTGGCTTACAAGCCCGAGCGCACGCTGAGTGATGATGAAGCCGCCATCGTCAGCGGCGGCAATCCCGGCCGACTCTTGGCCACGATGCTGAAGCGCGTAGAGCGCGAAGTAGGTGAGCCGCGCGACCTCTTTTCCGGGTGCGTAAATGCCGAAGATGCCGCACTCGTCGCGGGGTCCGTCGCGCTGATCGAAAGAGGGCTGCTCGGTCATGAATCCCGTCCGGTCGCCATACAGGGCAGGGTCAGTAGAGAGTACCACCGAGGGCCGCAGAACCGGGCGCATTCGCCGCCCGCAATCATTGGAAAACCGACTCCAGCGCGCGGTGGCGCTCGCGCAGCTGATCGAGCCCTAGATCGATTTTTTCGGAGCCGAGATCGATCTCCAAGCGATCGCCACCGACCTTGCCGATCAGGGTCACATTGATGCGCTCGCCAAGCTGTGCCAGCGCGGTGGCGTGGCCACAGCAGATAAAGCCCCCCGGGCCCTCGCCGAAGCATGCCTGCCAAATATCACTGCCAGCATCGATCTCGACCGCTGCACCGATTGAGCCGGCCAACGCGCACTCAGCCAGGGCCGTAGCGATTCCGCCCTCGGCGATGTCGTGGGCGGAGTCGATAAGGCCGTCACGAACGGCGTCACGGACTGCGGCCTGAGCGTCACGGACAGCTTCAATCCCAACTTCGGGTAGACCGTCTGGGAGCGGCTCGCCGCGCAGTTTCGAAAGCTCGCTCGCTGCCAGCGACGCCGCGAATGGGCCGACCAGCGCAATCGTTTCCCCCTCTTCGACAAAACCGAGCCGGCCTGCGCGCGTGGCGTCGGGCAGCAGACCGACCATGCCAATCACCGGCGTCGGATAGATCGGCCCCGAGGCACCCTCATTGTAGAGCGAAACATTGCCGCCGACAATCGGCGCTTCGAGCGCCGTGCAGGCTTCAGCGATCGCGCGCACGGCCTCGGTGAGCTGCCAAGCGACGTGCGGTTTCTCCGGGTTGCCGAAGTTGAGGTTGTTGGTCGTGCCGAGCGGGTGGGCGCCGACACAGGCCAAGTTGGAGGCGCACTCGAGTACGACACCGAGCGTGCCGCGGTAGGGGTCGGCGGCGACGCGGCGGCCGTTGCCGTCGATGCTGACCGCCAGCGCAGTGCCGTTTGCCAGCGCCAGCACGGCTGCGTCGGCCTGCTCGGGGCGGCGCACTGTGCGCGACTGAACGATCGAGTCGTACTGCTCAAAGAGCGGGCGGCGCGAAGCAACATTCGGCGAGCCGACCAGTGCCAACAGTGCCTCAGAAAGGCTCGCCGAACCGTCGAGCCGCGCGGTAGGCGGCGGGTAGAGCGGCTCGCTCGGCTTCTGCGGCGCGAGGTCGTAGATCGGGCAGTCATCAACAAGCGCTTCGACCGGCATCTCGCCGACCAGCTCAGCGCCCGAGTAGATCCGCATCAGGCGTGTGCCGGTGACCTCGCCGATTGCCGCCGAGCTGACCTCCCACTTGTTGCAGACCGCTCGCACCGCCTGCACGTCCTCGGGCTCGATCACACAGAGCATCCGCTCCTGCGATTCGCTGACCATGATCTCGAAGGGCTCCATGTCGGCTTCGCGCAGCGGCACCTTGCGCACGT
Source organism: Actinomycetota bacterium (assembly GCA_005798685.1). GTDB lineage: Bacteria > Actinomycetota > Thermoleophilia > Solirubrobacterales > Solirubrobacteraceae > F1-60-MAGs163. Next base: position 3,010 of record SYIT01000104.1, read on the forward strand.
CGATGTCGATCCCAACCTCGCCCTTCGAAGCCATCTCGCAGGCCGAGGAGGTTAGGCCGGCGGCGCCGAGGTCCTGAAGCGAGACGATCAGGCCAAGCTCGAGCAGCTCGAGCGAGCACTCCATCAGCTTCTTCTCTTCAAACGGGTCTCCAACCTGAACCGTTGGCCGCTTGTCATCGTCGGCTTCGCCGAGCTCGGCCGAAGCGAGCACCGAAGCACCGCCAATTCCGTCGCGGCCGGTTGATGCACCGTAGATCAGCACGACGTTGCCGACGCCGGCGGCGGCGCTGCGCATTAGCTGCTCGCGTGGCCCAAGACCAAGCGCCATCGCGTTGACGAGGCAGTTCTGCTCATAAGGACCCTCGAAGTAGACCTCGCCGCCAACCGTTGGAACGCCGATCGAGTTGCCGTAGTGGCCGATTCCGGCGACGGCGTGCTCGAGCAGGTAGCGCGAGCGTTCGCTCTCTTCGATCTCACCGAAGCGCAGCGAGTCGAGCACAGCAATCGGCCGCGCGCCGATCGCAAAGATGTCGCGCAGGATTCCGCCGACGCCGGTCGCCGCCCCCTGGAACGGCTCGACCGCACTGGGGTGGTTGTGCGACTCAACCTTGAAGGCGCAGATCAGAGCGTCACCAACGTCTACGGCGCCGGCGTTCTCGCCCGGCCCCATCACGACCGCCGGCCCTTCAGTTGGCAGCCTCACGAGCAGCTTCTTCGAGTGCTTGTAGGCGCAGTGTTCGCTCCACAGCAGCGAATACATCGCCAGCTCAACTTGGTTCGGTGGGCCGCCCTGTTTCTCGCAGACGAGCTCGTACTCAGCCTCGGTCAGGCCGAGCGCGATTGCGTCCTTCAGCTGCGGCAACTGCTCAGACATGCGCACTTTCGACCGCGGCGCGCATCGATTCGAAGATCTGCAGGCCGTCGGTGGAACCGGTTAGCGCGTCGACGGCGTGCTCAGGGTGGGGCATCAGGCCGAAGACGTTGCCGGCCTCGTTGCGCACGCCGGCGATGTCGCGCAGCGAACCGTTGAAGTTCTGCTCCGGGCGGTAGCGCACGACTACTTGGCCAGCCGCTTCGAGCCGGTCGAGCGTCGCCTGATCGGCGTAGAAGCGGCCCGAGCCGTGCTTGGCTGGAATGCTCAGCAGCTCACCGGGCGCGCAGGCCGAAGTGAATTTCGTGCCGAATTCGGCGACCTCCAGCTCTACCTGGCGGAAGGTGAAGCGGCGGTTGGCGTTAGGAAGAAGCGCGCCCGGCAGCAGCCTTGCCTCGCAAAGCACCTGGAAGCCGTTGCAGATGCC
>SYIT01000105.1 GCA_005798685.1 Actinomycetota bacterium
ACGCCGATGATCGCGCCGACGAAGATGTACGACCACTTCCCGGCGATCTCACCGGACGAGGCCGGCTCAATGGTCTGTAACGCGCTGCAGCACAAGCCCAAGCAGATCAACACCACACTCGGAACAGTCGCCGAGGTCGGTTACGCGCTGGCGCCGAAGCTGCTCGATCAGGTTCTCAATGCTGCCTTCCGCGTATTCCCCGAGTCGGCGGCCTCCTCGGGCCGCGACACTGCGCCTGAGCAGAAGGCCAGCATCGAGCAGAAGGCGATGGCCAACCTGATGAAGGGGGTTCACTGGTAAACGCCTGAGCGACGGGCTAAGATTCCTAATCCTGACTTTTCCGTCAGCGGTTCATTACGTTATTGAGGAGATTGCCAGAGATGCCCGAAGTTGCCTTCCCCTTCACAGCAGCCGACGTCGAGCGCACCTGTACGCGCCTCTCCGAGGCAACGATGCTCCCCGGCAGCGCCTTCACCGACCCGTCGGTTCTTGACTGGGAGCTGAGGAACTTCTTCCAGTCCGGCTGGGTCTGCGTAGGCCACACAGGTCAGCTGCGTGAGCGCGGCCAATATATCTCCGCTCAGGTCGGCCCAACCAGCGCGCTCGTCGTTGCCGACGACGATGCCCTTCCGCGCGCCTTCATCAACAGCTGCCGCCACCGCGGCGCAAAGATCGTTGACGAGCCCGAAGGCCAGGTTCGTCGCCTGCGCTGCTCCTACCACGCTTGGTCCTACGGCTTCGACGGCTCGCTGGTCAATGCGCCGTTCACCGACGACCTCGTTGATTTTGACGCCAGCTGCATGGGGCTGCTGCCGGTTGACCTTGCCGTCGTTGAGGGGCTTGTGCTGATCGACCTCTCCGGTGCGGCGGGTCCGCCCGCTGAGCACATCGGCGACCTAGCCGAGAAGCTCGCCCACTACCGCCTCAGCGAACTAAACCGCGGCGCCAAGGTCGTCTACGAGGTGAATGCGAACTGGAAGGCGATCGTCGAGAACTACAGCGAATGCCTCCACTGCCCGGGGATCCACCCCGAGCTAAACCGCCTCTCCCATTACTTGAGCGGCGACACGATGAAGGGTGATGGCGCCTGGTGCGGCGGCTCGATGGACCTAGCCGAGGACGCCGAGACGATGGCAAAGAACGGCGGCGGGCCAACGCGCGAGCCGATTGCAGGGCTCGACGAAACAGACATTCGCTCGGTCTTCTACTTCACGATCTTCCCCAATGCGCTTGTCTCGCTGCACCCCGATTACGTGATGCTGCACACGCTCTGGCCGAAGGCGCCAAACCTCACCGAAGTGACCTGCGAATGGCTCTTTGAGGACCGCACGATCGCCGCAGCCGACTTTGACCCAAGCGACGCCGTCGAGTTCTGGGATCAAGTCAACCGCGAGGACTGGGGCGTCTGCGAACTGACCCAGAAGGGCCTCGGCGACGGCACGCTGCCGGCCGGCGGCTACACAAAGCAAGAAGACGTAGGTCACAAGTTCGACGTGATCGTCGCGCACCGCTACCTTGAAGCGCTCGGCGCGACGATTCCTGCACGCAAGTAACCGCGCCTCTATTTGACATTAACCTCGTCCGCAAGGTAGGAATGTTGCTCTGTCCCAGGCGCCTGAAGATCCAGAACGCGGCCTCTCGCGCCGTTCACTTTTTGCCCGCACGGGAGCCGCGGCGCTCGGTGCGACGACGCTCGCCGGCCTCGCCGGCTGTGAGAACACGACGACCCCAGTAGCCGCAACTGGCTCCGCCGGCGGCGGGCCGGGGCTGCTAGGGGACCCAACCGCCGGAGGCCCGGTAGATTCTGCAGGCATACCGCTAGCCCGGCGTGACTATCCGGTGACGCTCCCACGCTTCTCGGAGCCTGTCTCGGCGTCGGAGAAGCCGGAGACTGGCGGCGTATTTAAGATCTACAGCTACGCCGACTACCTCAACCCCGACGTGCTGAAGGAGTTCGGTAAGCGGGAGGGCGTCGAGGTCAAGGTGACGACCTTCGACAGTGTCGACGAAGCCTTCTCGAAGCTGAGCACTGCTGGGTTGGAGTTCGACGTGATCGTCTCGACCCCGGACCAGCTCTCAAAGCTCGTCGGGCGAAAGCTGCTGCAGCCGCTCAACGAAGAGCTGGTGCCAAATCTCGAGAAGAACATCTGGGAAGAGATCCAAAGCCCCTTCTATGACGTCGGGTCGCGCTACACGGTTCCTTACGTCGTCTACACGACCGGAATCGGCTGGCGCAATGACAAGGTCAATGTCGACCCAGCCGGCCTTGAGAACGGTTGGAACGCGCTCTGGGACGCGACTAGCCAGCGCGGCAAAACGCAGCTGCTCGACGACAAGCGCGAAGCGCTGGGGATGGCGATGCTGCGCGAAGGCCAGCCGAATCTCAACACCGCATCGCCTGAGCTCATCAACATCGCACTAGCGGCGCTTAATGAGCTGGCCCAGAATGTGCGGCCGAAAGTGCAGATTTCGGCGTATGAGACGCTGCCGGCAGGGCGCATCACGATCGGTCAGCTGTGGTCGGGCGATCTGCTCTCCGGCGCGATCAGCTACCTGCCAAAGGGCACGCCCGCCTCGGTGATGTCGTACTGGTACCAAGCTGAAGGCGGGCCGGTCTTCAACGACATCCTGACCGTGGCCGCCGCCTCAACGAAGCCGATCATCGCCCATCGCTTTCTCAACTACATGATGGAGCCGCAGGTCGCCTACGACAACTTCGTCAACTTCGTCGGTTACCAGCCGCCACAGAAGTCGCTCGACGCAGCGAAGCTCTTCGACGAGGGGATTCTGCCGAAGTCGCTCAGCAACGCGGTCGTCACGCAGGAGGCCTACGCCGCCGGCAACGGCTTCCTGACGCTGACCGCCGAAGGTGAACAGGCGTGGGAGAAGGCCTGGTCGAAGTTCCGGGCGGGCTAACGATGCAGGAGCGCAGGATCTGGGGTCTATTTGCCGCGCCAGGCATGGTTTGGCTTGGCCTCTTCTTTGTCGTCGCCTTCTACGCCGTCATTAGCGTTGGCCTCGGTAACATCAACACGCTTTACCAACCGATTCCGTACTGGAACCCACTCGACTGGAACGTCGGCTACCTCGTGCAGGCGATCGAATCGGTTGTCCCCGGCGGCCAGAACTGGGCCGTTGTAGTGCGCAGTGTGATCTACATCCTGACGGCAATCATCGGCGCGCTCTTGATCGGCTATCCGGTCGCCTACTACGCCTCGCGCCACGCTGGCCGCTGGCGCGGGCTGGTTGTTGTGCTGCTGATCCTGCCGTTCTGGATCTCTTACATCATGCGGATGTTTGCTTGGACCAACCTGCTCGCGCCGGACGGGTACGGGTCGAAAATATTGAGCGCGCTCTCAATCGATTCGCTCTTCTCATCGATCGGGCTGCTCGACGGGACCGATTGGCTTGGCGGCCAGGGAATCACTGTAATCATCGCCCTTATCTACGGCTACGTGCCGTTCTTCATCCTGCCGCTCTTTGCCTCGCTCGACCGCATCGACCAGCGCGTGATCGAAGCCGCGCGCGACCTCGGCGCGCCGCCCCCGAGCTCATTCTGGCGCGTAATCCTGCCAATGTCGAAGCCCGGAATTCGTGCCGGGCTGGTGCTCGTTGCGCTGCCGATGGCCGGCGACTACTACACGCAAACGCTGATGAGCGGATCGCCTTCGACGAGCATGATCGGCAACACGATCAACGATTACATCCAAGGTGGGCCGGATAAGTCGCTTGGCGCGGCGATGACGATTCTGCTCTCAGTCGTGCTGCTCTTCTTCATGCTCTACTACCTGCGCACGCTGCGCCGTGAACAAGGCGAGGTGGCGGCATGAGCGCCGTACCGGCAGAGCAGGCTGCCACGAGTAAGCCAGCACGGCGCCCGGGCTTCTCACTCGGTAACCCGTGGAGCAAGCCGCGCTGGCTCACCGGCATCACCTGGGTCTACATCCTCTGGTCGCTGCTGCCGGTGCTGCTGGCGATCCGCGTGGCCTTCAACGAAGGGCGCTCGCGCACGGCGATCGACGGCTGGTCGCTGAAGTGGTTTTTCGGCGACAACAGTTTCAGCGTCTTCGGTGACCCGGCGCTGCAAGACGCGCTGACCCACAGCCTCCTGCTGGCGGGCCTTGCGATGCTGATCGCGACGCCGCTTGGAATCATGCTCGCGATCGGGCTACAACGCTGGCGCGGCCGTGGTTCTGGGCCAGCCAACGTTGTCGCGCTACTGCCGCTCGTCACGCCGGAGCTGGTGTTCGCAGTAGGGCTCTTCTTGCTCTTCACAACGCTGCTTTCAACGATTGGGCTGGGCACCACGGCGCAGGTGATCGGCCACGTAACCTTCTCAATGTCGTTTGTCGTCGTGATCGTGCGCGGCCGCCTCGTGACTGTCGGCCCCGACGTCGAGGAGGCCGCCGCCGACCTTGGCGCCCCTCCCCTGGCCGTAATCTGGCGTGTCCTGCTGCCGCTGCTGGCGCCAGCGATCGCGGCCAGCCTGCTGATCGTCTTCGCGCTCTCAATCGACGACTTTGTTGTGAGTCAGTACCTCGCTTCGGGCGCCGAGACGGCGACCGTGCCGATGCGGATCTACGCCCAGGCGCGCGCTGCACCGCTGCCCTCACTCAACGCACTGGCGACGCTGATGCTGCTCTTCACGCTGCTGGCACTGGTGCTGGCATACGGAGTGTTCCGCTTCATGACGCGTGGCGAAAAGCGCGGCTCGGCGATCGAACAGATTGCCTCAATCGATTCTGGAGGTGGACGATGAGTGAGGGTGACATTCGGCTCGAAGGGCTGGTTAAAAACTACGGTGATGTGGTTGCAGTCGACGGAATCGACCTGCACATCCCATCCGGCGAATTCTTCACGATGCTCGGCCCATCGGGCTGCGGCAAGACAACAACGCTGCGGATGATTGCCGGATTTGAGCGCCCAACCGAAGGCTCGATCCTGCTCGATGGAGCCGAGATGTCAGGAACGCCGCCGCATAAACGCCGCGTCAACACCGTCTTCCAACACTACGCGCTATTCACGCACATGACGGTCGCCGAGAACGTTGGCTTTGGTTTGCGCTACCAGAAGGTCTCCAAGGACGAGACGAAGCGGCGCGTTGACTCCGTAATGGAGATGGTTCAGATCGCTGAGCTGGGTGAGCGGCGCCCATCGCAACTTTCCGGC
>SYIT01000106.1 GCA_005798685.1 Actinomycetota bacterium
CAACACGACGATCCCAACGACGTCGTCGGAAGTCTTCTCGACCGCCGAAGACAACCAGCCTTCGGTTGAGATTCACGTGCTCCAAGGCGAGCGCGAGATGGCCTCGGGCAACAAGTCGCTCGGCAAGTTTCAGCTAACCGGCATTCCACCGGCGCCGCGCGGGATTCCGCAGGTCGAAGTTGCCTTCGACATTGATGCCAACGGGATTGTCAACGTATCGGCGAAGGATCTGGGTACCGGCAAGGAGCAGAAGATTGAGATCCAGTCCGGCAGCGGCCTCTCCGAAGATGAGATCAAGCAGATGGTTGGCGACGCTGAGTCGCACGCCGAAGAGGACCGCATCGCCCGCGAGCTGGCCGAGGCGCGCAACAACGGCGAGAACGCCGCCTACCAGTCGGAGCGCCAACTTAAAGAGATGCAGGAGCAGGTTGACGAGGCCGCCAAGGGCGAAATCGAAGGCCTGATCAAGGAGCTGCGTGAGCTGCTCGAGAGTGACGACGCCGCGGCGATCAACGCCAAGGCCGACGAGCTGCAGGCCGCTTTCCACAAGATCTCTGAGGCGATGTACGAGGCCGCAGCAGCGGAGTCGGCCGCCAGTGGCGACGCCGGCGCATCGGCCGATGGTGGCGAGCCTGAAGAAGAGGTCGTCGACGCCGAGGTCGTAGAAGAGGAGAAGTAATGCAGAGCGGACCGGAGCCGACGGTGCCGGAGGAGGCGCCGTCGGAGGTTGAGCTGGACGCAGTCGAAGCCGAGACCGAGGTCGTCGAAGAAGACGCCGTCACCAATGAAAAGTCGGCCGCCCAAGCCGACGCCGCCGCGCAGACGGAGCCCTCAGCTGAAGCTGAACCCGATTACAAGGATCAGTGGATACGTTCGGTCGCCGAGCTCGACAACGTCCGCAAGCGCGCCCGCCGCGACGCTGCTCAGTCCGAGCAGCGCGGCGTTGCGCGGCTGGCGCGCGAGCTCTTGCCCGCGCTTGACAACCTCGACCGCGCGATCAAAGCCGCCGAGGCCCACCCGGAGAGCTCCAATTCGGATCTGATCGGAGGGATCCAGCTCGTCCAGCAGGAGCTGCTCGCAGCCTTCAGTCGCGCCGGCATCATCCGCGACGCGGCGCTTGGCGAACAATTCAATCCGCACCAGCACGAGGCGGTTGCCCAGCAGCCAGCCGAAGGACAGGCGGCGGGAACCGTGATTGAGGTATATGAGCACGGCTACCTGCTCGGCGACGAGGTGCTGCGCGCGGCGAAGGTCGTCGTAGCCGCTTAAGGCCGAAGCGATGGCTCAGCCAGATCTCTACAAGGTTCTAGGCGTCGACAAGAAGACGTCAGCGGCCGACATCAAGAAGGCCTACCGCAAGCTCGCGCGCGAGAACCACCCCGACCAGAACCCCGGCGACGAAGCTGCCGAAGAGCGCTTCAAGCAGGTTTCGGCTGCCTATGACATTCTCGGCGATCCGGAGAAACGCAAGCAGTACGACAGCGGCGGCATGTTCAGCGGCGGTGGCGGCGGGCCGGGCGGCGTTCCGTTCGATCCTTCAACCTTCGGCGACATCTTCTCGAGCTTCTTCGGCGGCGACGAGCAGAGTGGCCGCGCTGGCCGCCCGCGCCCGGCGCGCGGGCGCGACCTTGAAACCGAAGTGCGGCTCAGCTTCGACCAGTCGCTGGCTGGGATTCAGGTTCCGGTGACACTTTCGATCCCCGGCGCGTGCGGTAGCTGCCATGGCACCGGCGCGGCCAAGGGAACTTCGCCGAAAGTCTGTTCGAGCTGCCAAGGCCGCGGCATCGACTCGCAAGGCCAGGGACTCTTCTCAATCTCCCAGCCCTGCGCTCGTTGCCAGGGCAGCGGCACGATTATCGACAGTCCCTGCCGCAGCTGCGGCGGCAGCGGCCAGGTTGAGAAGACGAAGCGGCTGAAGGTCAACATTCCGGCCGGCGTCAAGGAGGCTTCGCGCGTGCGGATCGCTGGCCGCGGTGAGCCTGGCATCAACGGCGGCCCGGACGGTGACCTCTATGTGATCACGCGCGTTGCTCCGTCGTTGATCTTCCGCCGCAAGGGCGACAACGTTGAGGTTGAGGTGCCGCTGACCGTGCCGGAGCAATTGCTCGGCGCCGAGGTTGAGGTGCCGACGCTCGATGGGCGCAAGACACTCCGCGTTCCGCCCGGCACGCGCAGCGGCAGCGTCCAGCGGCTGCGCGGCGAGGGGCCGCCGCGGCTTGGCGCAGGGAAGAAGGAGACGCGCGGCGACATCCACTACCGCTTCGTTGTTGAGGTTCCATCAAAGCTGACCGACGAGCAGTCCGAACTGGTCGCGAAGCTCTCAGAGACGATGAATGGTGGCGATCCAAGAGCCAAGCTCTTCAGCGGCAGCGGTGGTAAATGATGGCCGCGCGCAGAACGACAACGCGGATCACCGTCGACTCCGGCCGCGGCGTTTTCATGATCTCGGTCGCCGCCGAGCTGGCCGAAATGCACCCCCAGACTTTGCGCATGTACGAGCAGCGTGGACTGATCTCGCCGCAACGCTCGCCGAAGGGGACGCGGCTCTACTCGCAGACCGACGTCGATCGGCTGCGCAGAATTCAGGCGATGACGACCGAGCTGGGCCTCAACCTTGCAGGCGTCGAGCGCGTGCTCGCGCTCGAGGAGCAGCTCGAGGCAGCGCGCCGGCGGCTCGAACAGCTTGAGCAGCAGAGCAGCGAAGCCCGCGCCGAGATGGAGGCCGAGCTGGCGGCTACGCAGCGAACGCTTCGCGGCGAGTTGGTGCCGCTTGAGCGCAGCTCGACCGCCGTTGTCCGCGCCGCCGACTATCGCGCTCGCCGCCGCGCCTAAAACGGCCAAATCGGCTTGCAATAAGATCTAAGCGTGATAGACTTAGATTTGTATGAATGCCGACCGTTTCACCGTGAAAAGCCAAGAGGCGCTTCAGGCCGCCCTAGCGCTCGCTGCGCGCAACCGTAATCCGCAGGCTCTGCCTGAGCATCTGCTCAGCGCCCTGCTCGAGCAGGAGGGCGGAATCGTCACTCCGGTGCTGCGCAATGCCAGCGTGGATGACGTTGCCGTGCGCCAAGCCAACAACGGCGCGATCGAAGCGCTGCCGACGCTGGCCGAAGGCGGCGAAGCCTCGCAGCCGGGAAGCGAATTGATCCAGGCGCTGCAGCGCGCTGAAACGTTGATGGCCGAGATGAACGACGAGTACGTCTCGACCGAACACCTGCTGCTGGCATTGGCCGCGCAGGACGGCGCCGCCGGCGACGCGCTGCGAGCGGCCGGTGCTTCGCCCGAAGTGCTGCAACAGGCAATCGGCAAGGTTCGCGGCCCGCACCGCGTGACCGATCAAAACGCTGAAGATCAGTACCAAGCTTTGGAGAAGTACGGAGTTGACCTGACGGCGCTCGCGGCTGAAGCTGAGCTCGATCCAGTGATCGGCCGTGACGACGAGATCCGCCGCGTGATTCAGGTGC
>SYIT01000107.1 GCA_005798685.1 Actinomycetota bacterium
GCAGCAGCGCGTTGCGCTGGCGCGGGCGCTGATCCTTGAGGCGCCGGTGCTGCTGCTCGACGAGCCGCTAGGCGCGCTCGACGCGCGCCTGCGGCTTGATCTTCAGGTTGAGCTGAAGCGAATCCAGGAGCAGCTCGAAGTTACCTTCATTTACGTCACGCACGACCAGGACGAAGCGCTGACGATGAGCGACCGCGTGGCCGTGATGAAGAGCGGCAAGATCGAGCAGTGCGACGTGCCGCAGAAGCTTTATGAGGAGCCCGACACGGCCTTTGTCGCCAATTTCCTTGGCTCAGCGAACCTGCTGAGCGTTGAGGCCCGCGCAGCCGGTGACCACTGCGACGTGATTCTCGGCAACTTTACGTTGCGCAGCGAAAGCAGCGCAGCGCAGGCGGGCGTTGGCAAGGCGATGATCCGGCCGGAGTACGTGAAGCTTGAGCCGCAAGGCTCTGAAGGTGAGAACCGCGTGCCTGGAATGGTCGAGGAGGTCGTCTACATGGGCTTCCACCAGGATGTGCGCGTGCGCCTTGCCAACGGTGAGTTGATCCGCGCAACGGTTCCAAGCGATGGTGACTCACCCGAATACGAGCAGGGCAACGCTGTCGCCGTATACCTGCGCGCGGCGAACCTGCGAGTGCTCGACGACTACCCCGATGAAGTCGCTGACGAAACCGCCGGCGACGCAAACGCTGCCGCCGTTTAACCCGAACAGGTGCGCTCAGAGACCAAGTTCGGGCCCGATCGCCGACCAGATCTGCTCGCGCGCAACTTCGATCGTGACCGCCGGGTCGCCGATCAGGTTTCGAATTCCGTAACCGTCGATCAGCGCCAGTAGGTGGTTTGCGGTTTGGTCGACGTCTACGACCACAAACTCACCGCTCTCGACGCCGGCGCGCAGCTCGTTGGCAAACCAGTCGTGCAGCTTGCCGTAAAGACGGGCGCCAAACTCGCGTAGGTCGGGCTCACGCGCCGCGCGCAGCCAAAGCTCAACCCAGAGCACGAAGTCGTCGTGGAGCGCGTCGGAGCTGGGCAGGCAGCCGTCGATCATTTCGACCAGCCGCTGCGCCGCAGTCGCACCCGCGCCGCGCTCCTCGCCGACGCGCATCCGGGCGGCGTGCTCGTAGGAGTACTCAAGCGCCTCTGCGAGCAGCAGATCACGCGTTTCGAAGTGGTAGTGAACCAAAGCAGTCGAGACGCTAGCCTCAGTGGCCACGCCTGCAACCCGCACCCCATCGGTGCCCTCTTGGGCAATACGCTTAACTGCCGCCTCGAGAATTTGATCGCGCATCGACACTTGTCAGGCGAGTTTAGTCCCCAACCGAAATGAGACCACGATGACCCCGACCACAGACTCGTTAGCCCAGGTAGACGTTCTTGGACTCAGTGACGCCGAGTTCGAGCTTCAGGCTCGCGCGCGCAAGTTCGCTGACGAGATCCTTCAGCCACTCGAGCTTGAGGCCGAGATGAACGGCGGCCATCTCCCAGCGGAAGCGCTGAAGACAATCAAAGAGGAGTCGCTGGCGCGCAAGCTAAGCGGCGGACTTCACGCCGCCGAGCACGGCGGCAATTCTTGGACACACGCCGAATGGTTCCTCGTCGAGGAGCAGATCGGGCGGATCACGAACGCCGTCTCCTGGCACATGCCGACGGCCTACAACGTGCTGGCCCACGGCTCACCTGAGCAGATCGAGAAGTACCTGCTGCCGGGGCTGCGCGGCGAAACGCATGACGCTTACGCAGTAACCGAGGAGCACGCCGGCTCCGACCCGTCGGGGATCACAACGACAGCGGTCAAGGATGGTGACGGCTGGACTATCAACGGTGAGAAGTGGTTCGTCACCTACGGTGATGTGGCGGCAGTCTTCATCGTGATGGCCAACGCGATCGTCGATGGCGAGCCTCGCGGCACGCTCTTCCTGATCGACGCCAGCGCGGATGGAATCGAAGTAGTCGATAACCCACCATTCACGCACACCTACCCACACGGCCACCCGACGATCCGCTTCAACGATGTGAAGGTTGGGGGCGACGCGATCGTCGGCGGCCTCGGTGGCGGCGACAAGCTGCAGCAGGATTGGTTTTCGGAGGAGCGGCTCGGAATTGCAGCGCGCTGCTCGGGCGCGATGACGCGGCTGATCGAGGAGACGACGGCGTGGGCAATTGAGCGCGAGCAGGGCGGTTCGAGGATCATCGATTATCAGGGAGTCTCGTTCCCGCTTGCCGATTCGGCCGCCGATGTGACCGCCGGTCGCCTGCTCGGCCTCTACACTGCCCGCCTTGCCGACGCTGGCGCCGACCCGAAGCTAATCCATGCCAAGTCTTCGATGGCGAAGCTGTTTATGAGCGAGGCGGCCAACCGCTGCGCCGACCGCTGCCTGCAGATCTTCGGCGGCCGCGGCTACATGCGCAGCAACGTTGCCGAGCGCTTCTGGCGCGAGCTGCGCGTTGACCGAATTTGGGAAGGCACGAGCGAGATTCAGCGGCTGATCATCGCTCGCTCGCTCGAGCGACGCGGCGTTGCCCGAGTAATTCACTAGTGGACCTCAGCAGGCTCCTCGACCCGCAGTCGATCGCCGTTGTCGGTGCTAGTGAACGAGCGGCATCGTACGGTGGTGAGGCGCTGCTGAACCTCAAACGGATCGATTACGGCGGCAACGTTTACGCCGTTAATCCAGGACGCGACGAGGTTCATGGTTTCGACTGTTTCGCATCTCTGGCCGATCTGCCTGAAGCGCCCGACGCGGTGATCGTCGCGATCCCCGCCGAGCAGGTAGCGCCGGTGATCGAGCAGGCCGGCGCGCTCGGCTGCGGCGGCGCAGTTGTTTTCGCCGCCGGTTTCTCCGAGTCGCGTCAGGGCGAGCAGCACGAGGCCGCGCTGGTCGCCGCTGCCGCTGCCCACGAGCTGCCGGTCTGTGGCCCGAACGGCAACGGAATCGTTTCGATCGCCGCCAACTTCGCGCTCTGGGGCGACATGGTTGGGCCACGCGACGCGGGGCCGGTGGCGCTTGTCTCGCAGTCCGGAAACGTCGCCGTCAACGCGATCGCTTCGCGCCGCGGCCTGCGCCTGCACACCGTCGTCTCCTGCGGCAACCAGGCCGTCCTTGACGCGGCTGACTATTTGGAAGCGTTCTGCCAGCTCGACGGCGTTCGCTCGGTCGCCTGCTACCTGGAAGCAGAAGGTGACGGCGCTCGCTGGTGCCAAGCGCTCGAGGCCTGCGCCAGGGCCGACGTTGCGGTGACGATCCTCAAAGCCGGCTCGTCGGAGGCTGGGGCAGCGGCCGCGCAGGCCCACACCGGGGCTGTCGCGGGAGACCAGCGCGTCTTTGAAGCGATGGCGAAGGCGGCAGGAGCAGCCTGGGCGCGCGACCCGCATGAGCTGTTGGAGACCGCAAAGGCGCTGGCTGTGCGCGGGCGTGGCGGCCTCGCCGCCGGCGTTGCCGTGATGACCTGCTCCGGCGGCGACTCCAGCGTCTGCGCCGACCTCGCCGCCGAGATCGGCGTCTCACTTCCGCCGCTGAGGCCTGAAACGATCGCTCGGCTTGAAGAGCTACTCCCCAGCGCGGCAACCGCCGCCAACCCACTCGACTACACCGCGCTACTTTGGGGCGACCCCGGCGCAATTGAAGGGCTCGTGCGGACTCTTGCCGACGACCCTGGGATCGGCCGCGTGCTGGTGCTCTACGACCAGCCCGACGGGCTCGATGGTGACGCAGTCGAGTCGTGGGCGCAGGCGATCGAGGGCGTTCGAGCAGCAACCGACTGCCCGGCGCAGCTGATCGTCTGCTCAACGCTGCCGGAGCTAATGCCAGACGACGTGGCCGCGTCGCTGATTGACGACGGGATCGCAGCCCTCGCGGGTCTGCGCAGCGGGCTGCAAGCAGTCGCTGAGTTAGCCAAGGAGCCGGCCGCGCCGCAGCGGATTGGAGCGATTGGTGAGGCCTGCCGGACTGCCGCGCCGGCCGACGGCGAGCTGGAGTGGCTCTCCGAGCACGAGGCCAAGCAGCTGCTTACGACGCGCCGACTAGCCGTTCCTGATGGGCGCGTTGTCAGCAATGAGGATGACGCCGTCTTAGCGCTCGCCGAGCTTGGCGGGCGCGTCGTGATCAAGCTCTCCGGCGCCGATCTGCGCCATAAGAGCGAGCTCGGTGCGCTCGCGCTTGATCTGCAGAACGAAGCCGACGTGCGAGCCGCCTACGCGCGGCTAAGCGTGCTGCCAGCCGCCAGCGCGGCGTCGGTCTTCGTCGAGGCGATGGCCGAGTCGGGGGTCGAGATGATCGTCGCCGCGCGCACTAACGCGGTGGTCCCCGCACTGATCGTCGGCCTCGGCGGAATCTGGACCGAGCTGCTCAGCGACGCCGCAGTGATTCCGCTCCCAGCCTCCGTCGCAGAGATAGAGGCTGCGACCCGCGGGCTGCGCGGCGCGGCGCTGCTCGACGGCGGCCGCGGCTCCGTCAAGCTCGCAATCGGCGCACTTGCCGAGTTCGCCGCTGGAATCGGCGAACTGCTGCTCGCCGACGGGCTCGAGCTGATCGAGTGCAATCCTGTCATCGTCAGCGAGCACGGCGCAGTCGCCGCCGACGCCCTGATTGCCCGCCGCGCGCTTCAGTAACCGCCACTAACTGCGTTGCCGCTGCGCACTCGGGCGGCGACGGTTGCGGCCGAGTCGCTGCCGTTGACGCGGATCCTTGGCAGCTCGTAGGGGTTGTCGCTCTTCGAAGCGACGCCAGGTTCCACCGTCGTAGCGCCTTTATAGCCGGCGGCCTCGACGGCAGCGCGCACGCGGGCGTCGTTCTTGCCCGCCGGATAGCAGAAGAAGTTCGCCGGCACGTTGAACTTCTCTTGCAGCAGCTTGCGCGAGTCAACGAGTTCAGTCTTCAGGCTTGCGTCGTCGCTGGCCGTTAGGTCGGGGTGGTTAAGCGTGTGTGAGTCGATCTCCCAGCCTGCGGCGATAAGCCCCTCTACTTGGGCCGTCGTCAAACCGCCCTTGCCGATATTCCCCACTTTGAAGTTGAGCACGCCGGGCCAGCCGGCGGCCTGGAGGATCGGCCTGGCCGTAACGGCGTGGCTGAGGAAGCCGTCATCGAAGCTGATCACCAGTGGTTTTTCAGGGAGGCCCGGGCCGCCGCTCCAAGCCCGCCAAACCTGGTCGAGCGTGACGCCGCTATAACCCTGCTTCTTCAGCAGCTCGATCGTCGCCTTAAAAGTTTCGGCCGGCGTCCACAGCTCGGCCATCGGCGTGCTCGCTGTCGGCGCTTTGATCACGTGATACATCAGGATTGGGACGGGGCCGCGGTAATCGCCGGTCGCTGGCTTCGGCGCGGCAGGCGTGGCGGCGGCTGGTTTCGATGCCGAGTCGGTTCCTGCGGGAATCGCCACCGCTGGCGACGAACTAGTGCTGCTCCCACCCCCCGGCTTCAGTGGCCCGGTAACCATCACGAGCGCGACCGCCACCACAACGAGCGCCGCGACGATGATCGTCAGCCGCCGCTGGCGAGCAGCCGCCGAGCCGCCGCTCACAGGCGAAATACGGGCACGAGCCGCTTCTCGTGCTCGCCCTCGATCCTTGCCACCACTTCAATGTGCGACTCCAGCGGCGTGCCGCGAAGCTTTGTTCCGAGCCCCTCGTCGACCTGAAAGATTCCGGCGCTATTGCTCATCTCGATCTCAACGCGGACGGCAGTGTCGCGGCCGGGGCTGATCTTCACCTCTTCGATCGCATAGGCCGAGAGCGAATGAATGTTGGTCTCCCCCGCCTCGAACGGCAAACGCGCGCGACCTTTCGCCATGTCGAGCGCGTCTGCCACGCGCACGATCGAGCCCTCAATCGTCAACGGTTCGCCCTTCGAGCGGTGCGAGATGATCGCGTGCATCGCTTCGCTCGCGATCACCGTGCGCTCCGGTTCGTCGTAGATATCTTCGAGTAGTCCGGGCAGCAGGTCGGCGGCAAGGAATAGCGAGTAGGTCTCATGGTCTTTGCGATTAATTGAGAGGCCGAGGTCATGGAGCAGCGCGCCGGCCGCAATCACTATTTCAGCATCCCGCTCGGTCATTTTATGGTCGGTGACGATGCCGGCCTCAACGCCGCGCTTGGCGAGCAGCCGCGTTAGCCGCAGCGCGATGTTGGTGACGATCTGAATGTGAACCCATGAGTGGTCAGACATTCCCAGCCGGTTGGCGTTGAGGCCGGCCATGTACCAAGTCGATTTAATCCGCTCGCTCGAGTTGACGGCATCAATCAACTGCTCGAGCTTGCGGTTGCCGCGCGTTGGAAGCTTGATCTCAGCTTCGAGAACGCGCTCGCGCAGCGTCTGTTCGTCTTCGCTCACGACGCCGGCGTCGATACTTCAGCGGCGCGCGCAGCAGTCAGCGCCAGCAGCTCGCGCTGAACGCTGCGCGGCTCGTCACCGGGGCCGGCGACGACCGGCGTCCAGCTGCCGTCGCTTTGCAGCTCCCAGGCGTTGACGTTGTCGATCAGGCAGCGCTCTAGCGTGTCGAGCAGCTCAGCGCGGCAGATCGGATCCTTGACCG
Source organism: Actinomycetota bacterium (assembly GCA_005798685.1). Lineage (GTDB taxonomy): Bacteria > Actinomycetota > Thermoleophilia > Solirubrobacterales > Solirubrobacteraceae > F1-60-MAGs163. The sequence goes on from SYIT01000107.1 coordinate 6,529, forward strand.
GCGTCAGTAGCTCAATGCGGTTGTCGAGGTTGCGCGGCATCAGGTCGGCTGACCCGATGTAAACCTCAACTTCGTCGCCGTGTTCGAAGCTGTAAATCCGCGAGTGCTCAAGGAAGCGGCCGACGACCGAAACGACGCGAATATTCTCCGACATCCCTCGCGCGCCGGGAATCAGGCAGCAGATTCCGCGCACGTTCAGCTCGACCGGGACGCCGGCCTGCGAAGCGCGGTAGAGCGCCTCAATTACCTCCGGGTGGACGAGCGCATTCATCTTCATTCGAATTCGCCCGTGGCGACCCTCGACCTTTGCGAGCGTCACGCGCTCGATCCGCTCAAGGATTCCTTCGAGCATGAAATGCGGCGCGGCGAGCACCTCGCGATAGTTGGCTGGGCGGCCATAGCCGGTCAGGAAGTTGAACATTTCGGCAACGTCAGCGCCGATCTTCTCGTCGCAGGTGAAAAGGCCGAAGTCGGTGTACAGGCGCGCCGTAGTCGGGTGGTAGTTGCCGGTTCCAACGTGGACGTAGCGGCGAACGCCGTCGCCTTCGCGGCGGACGACTAGTACGCACTTGGCGTGGATCTTGATGCCAGGCATGCCATAGACAACGTGCACGCCAGCGCGCTCCAGTTTGCGCGCCCACGAAATGTTGGCGCGCTCGTCGAAGCGGGCCTTCAGCTCTACAAGGCAGACCGCCTGCTTGCCCATCTCGGTCGCGCGAATCAGCGACGGCACGAGCGGCGAATCGTCGGAGGTTCGGTACACCGTCTGCTTGATCGCCAGCACGTCAGGATCTTCAACGGCTTCCTGAACGAAGCGCTCAACCGAGCTGGCGAACGACTCGTAGGGGTGGTGAACCAGCACGTCGCCTTCGCGAATCACGGAGAAGATCGAGCGCTCCTCAGCCTCAGCCTCAGCCAGCCGCGGTTGCGTCAGCGGCGCTGCTGGAGCGTCGCGAAGCTCGGAGTGACCGGGAAGCTTCACGAGCTGCCAAAGGTCGGTCAGATCGAGCAGGCCGGCAATCGGGTAAATCTGCCGCTCCTCAACCATCAGCGCCTCGACGAGCTGCTCGCGGATAGCGGGGCTGATGCCGGCCTCGATCTCGAGCCGCACGACCTCACCGAACGGGCGCTGGCGCAGCTCGGCCTCTATTGCCTTGAGCAGGTCGTCGGCCTCATCGGAGATGTCGAAGTCGGCGTCGCGGGTAACGCGGAAGCAGCCGTGGTCGACCACCTCCATCTCAGGGAAAAGGCCTTCGAGGTTGGCGGCGATCAGCTCCTCGAGCAGAACGAAGCGCGTCTCCTCTTCGCTGATCGGGAAGAAGCGTGGGATCAAGCCTTTCGGCACCTTCACGCGGGCGAAGATCGTCTGATCGGTCTGCGGGTCGCGGACGAGTACAGCGAGACTCAGCGAAAGGTTGGAGATGTAAGGGAACGGGCGGCCAAGACCAACGGCGAGCGGGGTCAAGACCGGAAGCACCTGGCGCTTGAAGCGCTCGGCCAGTTCGGCGCGCTCCGCTTTAGAGAGTGAGCTGAGGCTGACGACCTCAATTCCGTGCTCGGCGAGCTCCGGCAGCAAGGTTTCGCTGACGAAGTGAGCTTGGCGATCAACCTGCGGGAGAACTTGGAGGTGAAGCTGGTCGATCGTCTGCGACGGCGAGAACCCCCCACGTCCGCGGTCAACGCCGGCGTCAACCTGATCGAGCAGCCCGGCGACGCGGATCATGAAGAACTCATCAAGGATAGAAGAGTAGATCGCGGAGAACTTCACGCGTTCGAGCAGCGGCTGATCGGAGCGTTCAGCCAGCTGAAGCACGCGGTCGTTGAACTCGGCCCATGAGAGCTCGCGGTTGAAGGCCACCGCCGGATCGGCGAGGTCGAGCGATTCGCGCGGGGCCGGGAACGGATCCTCTGCCGTCGGGCGGGCGTCGAACGGTGCTTCAAGGCCAAGTGACTGCCCGGCGTCGTGGTCTCGTGCCAGTTCTATCTCGGTATCGCTCATTGGGTAGTCGCTGTCGTTTCGATATCACTGGCGGCCAGTGAGGGCCGCTCGGCTATTGCGTATTCTAGGCGGGCGCGCATCGCTGAGCGTTCGATGTCCTGCCAGAGGGTGGTGAAGCGGTCGTAGAGCAGGCCGCGACGGACGGTGAGGTAATGCTCAAGCGCGGCCAACCCTGCCCAGTCTTCGCTATGCGCCAGCCTCGAGGCGAGCGCCGGGTCAAGGTCGGCGGCGCCGCCCGCGCGCCGCGCAAGTTCGGCGACGGCGTCCTCGCTAAGCTCGGCACGGATCTGCTGCACTCGCGGCAGCTGGATGTCGCAGTCGTGAATCTCACCGAGCAAGTCTTGGAGCTCACAGACGCGCTTGGTTGCCGTTAGCGCGTAAGGGCCAAAGCAGTCGGCGGACGTGACTTCGAGCACGTAGCGCAGCCGCTTGGCTGCGATCCGCATGTTGTGCAGCTTCTTGACGCGGCGTGGGTCAAGCACTGCCGGAACGAAGTCGTAGAGTTGATCGAGCCGCGCGGCGACGACTCGCTGGGCGTTGTCGGCGAGCGTGCCATCCGGATCAAGACCTTTTACCTTGACCGCTTTCATCGTCTCAGCGCCTCCGCAGCCAGCCGCTCTTGACTGGCGGAGCTGCGGTTTCGTCGGCCGCGGTGGCGAGCTGCTCGCCTCCGGCCGTGGTGGCTGAATGCTCTTCACCGGGCGCTGCTTCCGCTTCTGCGACCGGCTCGACAACCGGCGACGGCGCGATCAGCGCAGCGAGGCGGCCGCGAAGGTCGTCGGCTTCGATCTGCCCAAGCATCTGCGCGAGCTCAGCGTTCGCCTGCTGCTGCTGCTCGCTCGTTCGGCCGATGAAGCGCTCGATCCCCGGGCGCTCCACTTCGCTCGCCGCGGCGGCGAAACCGGCCAGCGCCTCAAGCTCAACGTCTGGGTCGCGGCGCTGACCAAGCACGTCGGCCAGATCACAAACCTGCTCCAGAATCGGCTCCAGCTGCTCGCTCTCAAGGCAAGGCTCATAGAACTCCAGCACCGAGCGAAGCCGGCGCGTGGCGACGCGCATCGCGTGGACGGCCTCTATCTGCGTTAGATCGAGAACCCCGGCCGCGTATTCGAACAGTTCATCGCTGCGCACGGCAATCGTTGCGATGGCGGCGTCCGAATATCTCATCTCGCCGCTTAGCCCGGGAATTGGTCGTGCCTTGGCCATCGCGTTAGTATCGCGGTATTCGGGCGGTGCTGCGCTGCCGACAACGGAATTTCAGCATCGTGCTGCGATCATTGCGCGGTGTCCAGCGCACAGCCAGCAATCACGGTCGCAGATCTGCACAAGTTCTACGACCAATACGAGGCCGTCGGCGGCGTCAGCTTTGAGGTCGCCGAAGGCGAGATTTTCGGCCTGCTTGGCCCCCACGGCGCCGGCAAGACGACGACCGTTGAGATCCTTGAGGGCTATCGGGACAGCAGCAGTGGCAGCGTTTCGGTGCTCGGTTTCAATCCGGCGGAGCGGGCGCGGGCGCTGCGCGAGCGGGTTGGCATAGTGCTGCAGAGCTCAGGTATGTACCGCCACGTTCGCGTCCGAGAAGCTGTCACCCACTGGGCCGGGCTCTACCCGCACCCACGCAACGTTGACGAGGTGCTGGGAATCGTTGGCCTTGACGACGAGGCGCAGGCGGCGGCGCTGGTGCGAACGCTATCCGGCGGCCAGCAGCGAAGGCTTGATCTCGCGCTCGCGCTGATCGGCGACCCCGACCTGATCTTCCTTGACGAGCCGACGACCGGCTTTGACCCGGCCGCACGCCGCTCCGCTTGGAGCACAGTCAAACGACTGCGCGAGCTAGGAAAGACGGTGCTGCTGACTACCCACTACCTCGAAGAGGCTCAGGAGCTTTGCGACCGCGTGGCGATAATCAAGAACGGCAAGATTCTCGCCGAGGGCCCTCCCTCGACACTCAGCGAAGCCTCGGCCCGCTACCGCGTCAGTTGGCGCGATCAGAGCGGCGAGCTGGTCAGCGAAGAGGTCGACGACCCAACCGAGCTGCTCCACCGCCTCACCGGCGAGGCGATCGCCCACGGCCAGCAGCTTGAAGACTGCTCCGTCGTTCGCCCATCGCTCGAGGACGTCTACCTCGAACTAACCGCCGACGAGGCGAGCGAGGTCCAGCAATGAGCGACGCAGCGCTCGCCTGGCGCCAGTACCGGCTCGAGCGCAAGATGTTCTGGCGCAACCCGACCGCGGCCTTCTTCAGCTTCGTGCTGCCGCTGATCTTTCTCTTCCTTTTCGGCGCAGTTTTCAGCGGCAGCCAAGCCAGCCTCAACGTGCTTGTGCCGGGGATCGCCGGCCTCAGCGTGATGGCAACGACCTTCAACGCGCTCGCAACTCAGATGAGCTTCCTGCGCGAGCAGGGCGTGCTCAAGCGCGTCCGCGGCACGCCGCTGCCGGGCACCTCTTCTCTCTCCGGGATCATCGGTAGCGCGGCGACCAACGCCGTGATCCAGATCCTCGTCATCATCGTCGCCGGCAAGCTCTTCTTCGGACTCGGCTGGCCGAAGGATTGGATCGAGCTGGCCGTCTTCACAGTCCTCGGCGTCGCCTGCTTTGCCTCGATGGGCGTCGCCTTCTCGCACGTCATTCCGAACTTTGAGGCGGCGCCCGCCTACACCAACCTTGTTTTCCTGCCGATGATCTTCATCTCCGGCGTCTTTTTTGACGTTGACAACGTGCCCACTTTCCTGCGCGACATTGCCAACGCGCTGCCGCTGGTTCATGTGATCAACGGGATCAGCGCGGCGCTTGTAACCGGCGCATCAATCGCCGACCACCTATCCGACCTTGCCGTTGTCGCCGTCTGGACGCTGGCCTGCGTGATCCTTGCCGTGCGCGGCTTTAGCTGGAGCGCGCGCGACTAGAGGCCCTGAAGGAAGGCGCTCGGCGGCGTTCCTTCACTGCTGATCTCAATCCCAGCCTGCTCGCTGGCGCGCCAGTCGTCGCGCAGCATTCCAAAGAGATTGACGTCGAGGTAGCGCTCACCGTGGCGGTGCCACTGGTGCAGAACTCCTTCACGCGCATAGCCGACGGCCTCGAGCGCGCTCGTTGAGCGCTCGTTTTCCGGGTTTGAGTAGGAGCCGATCCGGTTCATCCCGAGCAGCTCAAAGCCGAGGTAGGCGATCATCGCCTTCGACTCACGGTTGACCTGCGTTCCCCAGAAGTCGGCGCCGAGCCAGGTGCCGACAATGCAGCGGCGATCGCGGTAGCTCAGCTCGCTGAGGCCGGTGATCCCGGCCGGGCCCTTCTCGCGGTCGATTATCAGCAGGTCGAGCTGCTCGCCGCGCTCGCGCTGCCAGGCGCAGCGCTCGATGTATTCACGCGGCTGCTCGATGTCGGTATACGGCCCCCACGAGAACCAGCGCGTTACCTCCGGGTCGCTGGCGAGCGCGAGCAGCGCCTCGGCGTCACCGGGCTGCGGCGGGCGCAGAGTCAAACTCGGGCCGATCAGTGAAAATCCCACTCGTATAGCTTCGCAGGCCAACCCGCGGCAGCGCCACTGATAGCGTCCGATCTGATGGACGAACCCGGAAGAGAGCCGCTAGAGATAGTCGAAAGCGTCGGTGAGCTCGACTTCGCCGTCGTTACGCTGCGCGAGTTTCTCCACCATTCCAACGCGATCCGCGCGGTCGCGGTAGTTGACCGCGAGCCTGGCGTTGGACCGGCAACGGTTGACTGCGAACGCTTCTGCGAAATAGAGGTCAACCTTGGCGACCGCGTAGTGCTGATCGACCACGCAGCCGAATTGAAGCCGGAGCCGCCTGCGCTGCCTGAAGTCAAGCCGCTGCCGCCGTTCAACGTTGATCCAACTAGTGGTGAGATAGCCGGAACGATCGGTGGAATCGAGCATCTCGTCGATGGAGTGAGCGCACTAGCCGCGGCGCTCGGTGGGCGCAACATCGCGATGGCCGTCTTTGAAACCGACAGCGCCGAGCACCCGCTCTCGATCACGGCCCGCGCCGACGCCAGCGAGGAGCCGGTGATCGCGATTGGCATCGAGGCCTTCACGCTGCCGCCGGCGCCGCCCGCCCCCGGCGCTTAGTCTCTAGTGATGCGCCTGATCCGATTCCTCTGTGGGCCTGCTCTCGTCTACGCCGGGATAATGCACTTCGTTCGCCCATGGTTTTACAAGCCAATGATGCCGGCCTGGCTGCCGGCTCACGACGAGCTGATCTTCGCCAGCGGCGTTACCGAGGTAGCGGCAGGCGCCGCGCTGATCTGCCCGTCTCCGCGCGTTCGCCGCGCCGGCGGCCTACTGGCAATCCTCACGCTGATCGGCGTCTTCCCAGCCAACGTTGAGATGGCAACCCACCCGGAGCGCTTCCCGAAGATTCCCCCTGCCGCGCTCTGGGCGAGGCTGCCGCTGCAGGCTGTGATGATTGCCTGGGTCGCGGCAGCGATGCGCCCGCCTCGGCGTAATTAGCTAAAGCTCTGTCGTCTCTCCAGGAGCAAGGATTCGCACCTCGCTCGCGGGAGCAAGTTCGCCGGCGTAACGCTTGAAAAGGTGGGGCGGGTCGCTCAGCGCCCGCGGGCGCAGCCGCTCCAGCGCGAACGGGTAGAGCGTCCCCCAGTGAATCGGGATCGCGACCGCCGGGGCCAGGAGCGCCAGCGCTTCGGCCGCCGATAGCGGGTCAAGGTGGCCGGGGCCAAGCGTCGGCCCCCAGCCCCAGACGGGAATTAGCGCAAGATCGAGCGGCGGCTGCGCGATCGCCGCCATCTCGTCGAAGATGTCGGTGTCGCCTGCGAAGTAGATCCGCCGCTCCCCTTCGATCACGTAACCGACCGGCTGCGCGTGGTGGGCGCTGCGCGGCCCACGGCCGCCCTCGTGCTCGGCATCGACGACGAGCACGCTGACGGCGCCGAAACTGATGCGGTCACCGGCAACAACCTCGTCAACCTGCGAGAAGCCAAGATCGCGCACCAACGCGCCGCCGCCGCGCGGCACGACGATCGGCGTTGAGCGGCCAAGCAGCTCAAGCGAGCGGCGGTCGAAGTGGTCGTGATGGAGGTGTGAGAGCAGGACGCCGTCAAGCGTTGCCCACGAGGCCTCCGTCACCGGAGCGCCGTGGCGACGCAGGTGGCCGATCCGTCCGCGCAGCAGCGGGTCGGTAAGCAGCCGCACGCCGGAATCCTCGATTGCAACGGTCGAGTGGCCGAGAAAGCTCGCGCGCGGAGCGCTCAACACGTCAGTTTGCGCAGCGCAGCGCGGTATTTGCGCATCGCGCTGGTTGGAAAGTCATCATGGGTTTGGCCGCGCAGCCTCGCCACACGTTCGTGGTGGTACCACGACTGAACGCTCTCGTTGTGGCCGATCACGTTCTTGATCGCGATTCCTTCGCGGCAGCGCAACCAGTTCGTCAACCGCAGCGAAGCGGTCCTCACCTTCGCTCGCCCGAGCACGTCAGAAGGATTGAAGCCCACGTGTTCGATCCCGATTGCCGTCCAGTTGAGGCCAACGGTGTGGCGGCACATCAGGCTGATCGGCACGAGCTGGTGGATCTTGCCGTTCTGATCGATCACGAAGTGCGAGCAGACGCCTGGCAGCTCCCCGAGCTCGTTGTCGGCAACGTTGTTGGCAAACATCTTCCAGATCGGGCGGTAGGTCGAAGACTCGGTGAGGTGCTGGACGATCACCTTCGGATTGCGGAGCCCGTAACGATGAAAGCCGTAGTGGCGCTGCGCGTAGGAGGCCATCTGCCTCTTGCGCTTCGCGGGGTAAGGAATCGCATTCCAGGCGATCGGCGGTCGCTCCACCGCCGCGGCTTGGCCACCGGCGGCGAAGGCAAATGTTGCCAATGCGACTCCTAACACTCGTCACAGGATACGCAGGTGGCTGCTGGACGCTCGCCGCTTGATCCGCTACGACTCTCACTTGACACACTGTCAATTACGCTCAAGAGCCCCAGCTTGATGACGACAACCGCCGGCACCGATCTCACCCAAATCGACCTCAGCGACCTCTCGCTTTGGGAGGACGGTCCTCCCCACGAAGTCTTTGAGCGGCTGCGCAACGAGCAGCCCGTCCACTGAAGCCCACTTAAAGGGTTCGCCCACGAGCAGGCTTCTGGTCGGTGACGCGCTTTGAGGAGATCGCCGCCGTCGGCCGCGACTTTGAAACCTTCTCCTCAGAGCTGGGCCGCATCCTTGCCGTCAACCAGTTCCTTCCCGAAGATCAAAAGCCCGACGACGCACCCGACGAGCCGCTCTCTCGCCGCGCAGCTTCGACGCCGTCACCAAACTCACCGACAACCCCAGCGCAACGACCGAAGCCCAGAAGAAGGTCAGCGGCTCGACTAGGAACGCGGCCGCAAACCAAGGCAGAAGGCCGGTAATCAGGTCATCGAGAAAGAGAGGACGCCATCGAGGCGGTCGGGATCGGCGTCGTGGCGGCGGGCGGTCAGGCGCACCCGCCACTTCTACCACTCCACCGAGCGCCACGACCAGAGAATCGGCCGAACTGTCGCAGAGCTTTCACTGGGGTGATAATTTCCACTTGTCAAGTGCCGAGATCTACTACTGGGGAGAGAAGATGCTGAAGCGTCGTTTTGTTATTGCGCTGATCGCCACTTGCGGGCTGGTGCTGATCCCAGCGGCCAGCGCCGCCGCCGCCGGCTGCGACCCGCTCGACACGCGCTCATGCCTGCTGCCCTTCCCAAGCAACTTCAATACCGTCGCCCAGAAGGGCTCCGATACCGGGCTGCGGTTGAACTTCAGCGCGAGTCAATTCCCGAAGAACGTCAAGGGTAAGCCTGGCTTTCCGCCTGAACTGAACCGCAATGACGGCTTCAGCCCGGGCAGCGCGCTGCTGACCCACGTTCCCGGGATCGACATGGCCAAGACCGGCGCCGCGCCGATCACCGACATCGCCCAGTACTCAAAGGCCAACGCTCCGATCGTCGTAATTGACGCTAAAACCGGCCAGCGCCAGCCGATTTGGGCTGAGCTCGACACCAACGCCGACGCGACCAGCGAAGCGAAGGGTCAGCTGCTGATGATCCACCCGGCGAAGAACTTCCTTGAAGGCCACACCTACATCGTCGCGCTGCGCGATCTGAAGAACGGCGCCGGCAAGACGATTCCTGCGGCAGCCGCGTTCGCTTCGCTGCGCAACGGCAAGCCAATCGCCTCGGTCAAGGGGCGCCGCACCGGCTACGAGAAGATTTTCAAGACGCTTGCGAAGGCAAAAGTTTCACGCTCCTCGCTCTACCTCGCCTGGGACTTCACGATCGCCAGCGAGCGCAACCTCTCGGAGCGCGCGCTCTCGATGCGCAACCGTTCCTTCAGCGCACTAGGTGACAGCAACCTCGCCGACGGCAAGGTTGCCGGAAAGGCTCCGGCTTACAAGATCGACAAGATCGAGGATTATTCAACGGCACAGAGCACGCGGATTGCGCGGCAGATCACTGGCCACGTGACCGTTCCCTGCTTTCTCAGCAAGGGCTGCGCTACCGGCGGCACGATGAGCTACGCGAAGTCGAAGAAGGGCAAGTTTGATTCAATCCCCAACCAGCAGGGGACGATGCAGGCGCTCTTCATCTGCCGCATCCCGCGCGCAGCGATGACGACACCGGCGCGCCCATCGCTCTACGGCCACGGCCTGCTCGGTTCACCGGATGAGATCGACGCCGGCAACGTTGACGACATGGCCAGCGAGCACAACATGATGTTCTGCGCCACGCCGGAGATCGGAATGGCCGACGAGGACGTTCCAAACGCAATCGCGCTGCTCGGCGACATGTCGAAGTTCAGCTCGATGGCCGACCGCCTGCAGCAAGGGCTGCTCAACGAGCTGATCCTCGGCCGCCTAATGATTAACCCGTACGGGTTCGCCGCCGCAGAGGCCTTTAAGAGCACGTCAACGTCGCAGCCGGTGATTGACACCAGCGCGCTCTACTACGACTCCAATAGCCAGGGCGCGATTCTCGGCGGCGCGCTGACTGCGCTCTCGCCCGACTTCACGCGCGCCGTGCTCGGCGTGGGCGGAATGAACTACAGCATGCTGCTGCCGCGCAGCGTCGATTTCGACACCTATGAGCTGATCTTCAAGCCCGCTTACAAGAGCCGACTTGATCGAATTCTGCTGATCTCGGCGATCCAGAACCTCTGGGATCGAGGCGAAACAAATGGTTACGGCCAGCACGTCACCAGCAAACCGCTGCCGGGAACACCGAAGCACAACGTGCTGCTGCACGTGGCCCTCGGCGACCATCAGGTGGCCCAGGTTTCGGCCGAGAACGAGGCCAGAACGCTGGGCCTTGTCGGCCGGCGCCCGGCTTACGACGCAGGCCGCTCCGATGACAAAACGCCACTCTGGAACATTCCGTCGCTGACCAACGCCAACGCCGGCGGCTCGGGGCTGGTGATCTGGGACAGCGGCCCGTGCCGAATCGGCACTGTCTTCGTAACCTGCCTTGGGGATGACGCGTTCGCAGCGCTCGGCGGCACCGGCAATGCGGTGGCGCCGACCGGTAGCATTCCGCCTCGGCTTGGGCGCGACCCACACAGTCGCCCGCGCTCAACGCTGGAAGCGCGCCAGCAGAAGTCGGACTTCCTGAAGCCGAACGGCAGGATCACCGACGTCTGCCCTGCCGCCAGTGCCTGCCACAGCGTCGGCTGGGGCTACTAACAGCAGCCAGCACTGCAGCGAGCGCCGTCGCTCACGACTGAGCGGCGGCGGCAGCTTCGGCGGGGTCGTGCTGAATCTCCCGCTTGTCGAGCGCGACGCGCAGCAGAAAACCGATCGTGGCGCCGAAGATCGCTAGTGCGGCGGCATGGTCGGCGCCAGCGTTGATCGCCAGCAGCAGCGCCAAAACCGCTGAGGTGAACGGCACTCGAAGCGCTGCCGCGACTGCCGCCGCAACGCCCGCTACGACGAGAGCCGTTAGCGACGCGGCGGGGAAGATCAGTGTGCCAGCCACTGCAACGGCAACGGCGAGGAATACAGCGGGGAAAATTGGGCCGCCTCGGTAACCGGCGCCGAGCGCGCCACCGTAAGCAATCGCTTTCGCGACAACAATCAGCGCGACGGCTCCGATCGAAGTTTCAGCGAGAATCGCGGAAGTCCCGAGCTGGCCGCTGAAGAGCACAAGGTTGATCGACCCACCAGTGATTTCACGGACGGCGAGCGCAAGGCCAGAGGTGATCAGCGCGACGGCAACCAGAACGAGCGGTGGGTGGCTCCGCGCGGCCAGCGCAACGCGCACGCCGAACTTGCGCGCGATCAGCGTCACAACCGCGGCTACCAGGGCGACCGCCAAGCCAACCAGCAGGTCGGTAACCGAGGTTGAAGTCAGCGTCGGCAACCCAGGAACCGCGAGCGACGAGCTGCCAAGGCCAGACCAGCCGCCTACGCCGGTCTGAGCGACGTAAGCAACCCCGAGCGCCACAAAGCCTGGCATCAGCGCCGGCGGCGGAATCCGCCCCAGCGCGGTGAACTCGGCCAGCATCAGTACTACAACGATTGGGCTGCCGAAGATCGCCGCGATCGCCGCCAGCGCCGTCATCAGCATGCCGAACTTCATTATCGGATCCGGCTGGCGGCGCAGCACGAAGGCCCCGGCCGCCGTGCCGCAGGCCAGCAGCGGCGCCTCAGGTCCTAGCACTAGGCCGAAGATCAGCGTGCCGAAAGCGGCCAGAATCACCGACGCGATGGTTGCCGGCGTAACGTCGAAGTGGAGCCCTTCGAGCGGGCCCAGATCTGTCCTGCCTGGAAGCCCCCAAGCGATCATCACGATCGATGCGCCGACCAGCGGCAGCAGCACAACCAGCCACCAAGCTGGCTCGGTCATCCCCAAGGCCTTCGGCAGGTCGATCCAAACGGCGGTGATCAGGTGGTCTTCGAGGAAGAGAAAGATTGTCGCGATCACCGAGCCCAGCAGAGCGAACGGAATCGCCAAGATAATCGCCTTGATTGGCGATGGCAGCTCCTCGGCGTTGATCTGCGCATCGGCGTTCGTTGAGGCCATCACCGGAAGGGTAACTGCGGCGGCGCCAGCCAGCGCGATTGCCAACCGGTGGCACTCTTGCCGCGCGGCTGTCATTATTGGCTGATGTCCTGTCGAACAACGACTTTCGCGCTGCTTGCCGCGCTCGCGCTGAGCGCAGCTACGCCCGCTACTTCGGTCGCGGCCAAGCAGAAGCGATGCCCAGCCAGCGGCGCTGGCTGCAGCCTCAAGCAGGTCGCAGCCGAGACCGGCATCTTCGCCGGGACAGCGCTTTCAAACGAGATGACAGCGGCCGAGAAGGCTGACGTCATAGCCAACTTCAACGCCGTCACTAGCGAAAACGCCTTCAAGTGGAGCGAGATGTCGAAGACGGCGGAAACGACCGATTTTGCGACGACCGATCGGCTGGTCGCTTGGGCGCGCTGGAAGAAGCTGCGCCTGCGCGCCCACACTCTGCTCTGGCACCGAATCCAGAACGCGCCGTGGCTGAAGGCCGAGCTCGCCGCCGCGCCGGACCCTGCTGCCCGGCTGCGCGAGCTGATCGCCGAGCGCGTTACGAAGGTTGTCGGTCGCTACCGAGGCAAGATCGAGGTCTGGGACGTAATCAACGAACCGCTCGCGATCTTCGGCGCCGGTTACGACACTGAGGATACTGCGGTGACGCCGAAGAACATTTTCTACACGACGCTCGGCGAGGGCTACATCGCAGACGCCTTCCGCCTCGCACGCAAGGCCGACCCGAAGGCCAAACTGTTCCTCAACGAGCTGCTTTGGGATTCGCGGATCGGCGACCCGAAGAGCGACGCGCTGCTGGCGTTGGTGGCGCGGCTGAAGAAGGCTCGCGTTCCAATTGACGGCGTCGGTATTCAGGCTCACGCGATGCTCGGCACGAGCAGCCCTTGGTTCCCTTCCACGACCGCTTCGCTGAAGAGCTACATCGACGCGCTCGGCAAGCTCGGTGTCAAGGTGGAGATCACCGAGCTTGACGTACGCCTGCCACTGCTGGCCGACCAACCAAACCCACTGGCGGCGCAGGCCGCCGTCTACCGCCGCGTCGCCAGCGCCTGCGCCCAGGCCCGCGCCTGCACCGGCCTCACCGTCTGGGGCGTGCGCGATTCCGATTCATGGCTTGACAGCTACAGCCTGACCAGCGCAACGGCGCCGAATAAGCCACTGCTGCTCGATGCCAGCGGCAAGCGCAAGCTCGCCTACCAGGCCGTCGCCGCCGGGCTGCTTGGTCGCCGCCGCTAGCTGGCGCCGGGCGCACTCCACGGCATCTTGCCGCGGCCGAGCCGTGCCATCAGCGTTCTGAAGCCCCACCACTGGTAGAGGATGATCACCGGGATCATCACGACCGCTGCGACCGTCATCACGACGAGCGTGTAGTGCGAAGACTGAGCGTTCTCAATCGTGACCGAATCGCCGAGCGAGATAGTTGAAACAATGATCCGCGGGAAGAGGCCGATGAATAGCGTTGCGACCCAGCCGACGATCGTGAGGATCGTGCAGATGAAGGCGCGAGCAAATTCGCCGCGCTGGGCGTTGATCACGGCAGCGATCAGCGCAATCAGCCCAAGCGCGGCGGGGATCGCCACCGGCAGGACGCTGCGCTCATTGACCGAGTTGGCGACAAACGGTGTCGCGGCGAAGAAGCCACCTGCCAGCAGCAACGCTGGCAAGGTCAGGTTCGGCAGCAGGTGGCGGGCGTCGAGTTTGACGATGCGCTCGCGGATCCGCTCGCCCAGCTCACCTCCCAGCCGCAGCGAAAGAAAGAGCGCGCCGTGGAAAGCGAAGAGCGCCGTCAGAGAAAGCGCGCCCAGAACCGAGTAGGGCGTTATGAAATCGAGGATGTCGCCGAAGTAGCGCATCTCCCCCACGCGGCCGCCGCCGCCGACCGGCAGCCCAGCCAGCAGCACCGAAAGAACGAGCCCCCAGATCAGCGGCGCGGCGACGCTTGCGCCGATGTTGATCGCCGACCAAAGGCCTCGCCAGCGCTGATCAGCGCGGCCGCGCCACTCGAACGAGACAACGCGCAGCAGCAGTGCGATGATCAGCACCACGAGCCCGAGGTAGGCGCCCTCAAGCCAGGTTCCGTACCAAGCCGGAAAGGAGGCAAAGGTGATGCCGCCGACTACCAGCAGCCAAACCTCGTTGGCGTCCCAGACCGGGGCGATCGTCTCAATCATTTCACTGCGCTCGTCCTCATCGCGGGCGGCGATGCCCATCATCATGCCGACGCCGAAGTCGAAGCCTTCGAGCACAAGGTAAGTCGACCAGAGGCCGGCGATCACAAAGAACCAAAGTTCAGCTAGCGACATCGCTAGTAGCTCGGTACCGGTTCAGGTTCGAGCTTGGCCTCTACTTCGGGCAGAATCTCCGGCGGGTCAAGGATCGCGTAGCGGCGCAGCAGCACGAAGGCCGTGATCCCGATCACGACGTAAAGCAGCATAAAAGCGGTCAGACTAGCGATTAGCTCGCCGGGGCCAACCGACTGCGAAAGTCCGTCAGCGGTCTTCAAAACGCCATAGGCAACCCACGGTTGGCGCGCCGTCTCGGTAAATACCCAGCCGATCAAAGCGGTAACAAACGGAAGCGCAATTGCGCCGACGGCGATCTTCAAAAACCAGCGTGACTTCTCAAGCGTTCCGCGCCAGTAGAGGAAGCCGCCGAGCAGCGCGATCATCATCGAGAGCGAACCGAGATAAGCCATGCCGCGCATCGACCAGTAGGCGAGCTTGACGTCGGGGATGTAGTTGCCAGGGCCGTATTTTGTTCGCGCCGCGTCCTGCACCGGGTTCATTCCCTCAACCTTGGCAGTGAAGCTGTTGGTTGCAAGAAATGAAAGTAAGTAGGGGATTTCGAGCGAAAATGAGGGAACTGGATCCTCGGCCGAGAATCCACCGATCTGAAATATCGAAAATGAGGCCGGCTGTTCGCTCTCCCACAGCGCTTCGGCGGCGGCGATCTTCATCGGCTGCGGCCCGGTGAGCGCAACACCGAACTCGCTACCGACGAGCAGCGTCAGGGCGGTGGTTGGGATCGCCAGATAAAGGCCCAGCTTCACGACTGGCCGGAAAAGATCGACGTTGCGACCTGTGAGGATGTGCCAGCAGGCAACGCCGAGCAGCACGAAAGCAGCCACCATCAACGAGGCCAGTAACGTGTGCACGACGGCCCAGATCGCAATCGGGTTCGTCAGGACGGCCCAAAGATCAACCATTCTGGCCTGCCCGGTAGCAGCGTCAATGCTGTAGCCGACCGGGTTCTGCATCCACGAGTTGGCCATCAGAATGAAGGTCGTCGAGAGCCAGGTGCCGGCGACGACGAGCCAGATTGAGGCAAGGTGCATCCGCTCTGAGAGCCTGCCCCAGCCGAAGACCCAGATGCCGATGAAGGTCGACTCCAGCATGAAGGCGATCAGCCCTTCAAGCGCCAAGGTTGAGCCGAAGACGTCACCGACGAACTGCGA
>SYIT01000108.1 GCA_005798685.1 Actinomycetota bacterium
CAACGGCATCTCTACCTGAACACCGGGAGGCACGTAGACGAATGAGCCACCCGACCAGACTGCGCTATTGAGCGAGGCCAGCTTGTTGTCGTTGGCAGGAATGATCGTCGCGAAATATTCGCGCACCAGCTCCTCGTGATCGCGCAGCGCGGAATCCATGTCGAGGAAGACCACGCCTTGATCCTCAAGGTCCTTGTTGACTTGGTGGTAGACGACCTCGGATTCGTACTGCGCGCCGACGCCGGCGAGGAAGCTGCGCTCGGCCTCAGGTATGCCGAGCCGATCGAAGGTCTTCTTTACGTCCTCAGGCACGTCATCCCATGAACGTTCGGGCTTCTCCGAAGCGCGCACGAAGTAGTGAATGTTGTCGAAATCAACCTCTGCGAGCATCGGTGAGCCCCAGGTAGGCATCTCGCGGGCGAGGAAGTGATCGAGCGACTTAAGGCGGAACTCGCGCATCCACTGCGGCTCTTTCTTGAACTCCGAGATCTTCTCGACCAGTTCGCGCGTCAGCCCCTTCGGCGCCTTGAAGAGATAGTTCTCAGCGTCGTGGAAGCCGTAGCGCTCGGTGTAGTCGGCGTTGAGGTCCTTTAGCCCCTCTTCTTCACTGGTTAGCGGAACGCGGGTCTGGTCTGGAGCAGCCATTTTCAGTCAACCTCGATCTTAATTAGTCCGTCTTCAATTACTACGGGAAACGTGTCTACAGGGATGTAAGCGGGAAGCGTCTTCGGGATACCGGTGCGAAGGTCGAAGATTGCGCCGTGGCGCGGGCATTCGATCGTGCATCTGTCGGGATCGAAAACGCCCTCGGCGAGCGGCGCGCGGTCGTGCGAGCAGCGATCCTCCATCGCGAGGATCTCGCCGTCGCAATTGAAGACGCCGATCTGGTCACCGTCCCATTCGACGATGCGGCAGCTGCCAGTCTCAAAGTCGTCAAGCGGGCAGACCTCAAGCAGCGGGCTCATAGCGGCGCACCTCCGGCAGGTCGAGCGGCGTCGGCTGTATCGGGCTCCCAGTCGGCGAGCGTCCCGATCGCGGCGCTCTTGAGCACCTTTAGCGAAAGCAGCGCGCACTTCATCCGCGTTGCCGAGATATCGATCCCGAGCAGGTCGAGGATCGCGCTGCGGTCGAGCCGCGCGAGGTCATCGAGCTTCATCCCTTTGATCTCATCGGAGATCATCGAGGCCGAGGCTTGGCTGATTGCGCAGCCATGCCCTTCAAAGCGAACCTCCTCTACAACGTCGCCGTCGTCAACCTTGAGCATCACGTGCAGCTCGTCGCCGCAGAGCGGGTTGGTGTCGAACGATTCGCGATCAGGCTTCTCCATCGGCCCAAAGTTGTGTGGGCGCTTGTAGTGCTCGAGAATCTCTTCGCGATAAAGGGCGTCGTCCATGATCAGTCCCCGAAAATTTCGATCACGCGGCCAAGGCTCGCGACAAGGGCGTCGATGTCATCGGTTGAGTTGTGGACTGCGAACGAGGCGCGCGTCGTTGCGCCGAGGCCAAGCTTCTTCATCAGTGGCTGCGTGCAGTGATGGCCAGCGCGGACGCAAACTTGGTCACGGCCGAGGATCTCAGCAACGTCATGCGGATGGGCGCAGTCGAGCGTGAAGCTGACGAGGCCGCCGCGCTGCCGGGCCAGTGGCGGGCCTTGAATCGTGAGGCCGGGGATCGCCTCGAGCTGACTGAGCGCGTAAGCCGTGATCACCTCTTCGTGGGCGCGAACGCGCTCAATCCCGAGCCCTGCGATGAAGTCAACGGCGGCGCCGAGCGCTACGGTTTCGGCGATCGGCGGCGTGCCGGCCTCAAACTTGAACGGCAGCTCGTTGAAGGTTGCCTGCTCGAAGCTGACGGTTTTGATCATGTCGCCGCCGGTCAGGAACGGCGGCATCGCCTCGAGCATCTCACGGCGGCCGTGCAGCAAGCCGATGCCGGTAGGACCGTAGGCCTTGTGGCCGGTCCAAACGTAAAAGTCGGCGCCGATCGCATCGACGTTGACGGCCATGTGAGGGACCGCTTGGCTGCCATCGATAAGGCTCGCTGCGCCGGCGGCGCGGGCGCGCGCTACGACCTCTTCGACCGGGTTGATCGTTCCAAGCACGTTTGAGCAGTGCGTGACGGCGACCATCTTGACGCGGCCGTCGGCAAGGAACTCGTCGAGCTGGTCAAGGCTGATCATCCCTTCGTCATCAACTTCGAGCCAGCGCAGCTCGGCGCCAACCTCTTCGCAGAGCTGCTGCCAAGGGACGATGTTGGAGTGGTGCTCAGCCTCGGTCAGGACGATTGCGTCACCTGCGCCAACGTTTCCCGGCCCCCACGAATAGCGCACTAGGTTGATCGCCTCAGTTGCATTCTTCGTGATGATCGTCTCGGCTGGCTGCGCGCCGACGAAGGCAGCGATCTGGGCGCGGCCGATGTTGAAACACGTGTCGGCCTCGATCGCCAGCGGATAGACACCGCGGTGGACGTTGGCGTTGTGATGAGCGAGAAAATCCTCAAGCGCATCTAGCACAACGCGCGGCTTCTGTGAGGTCGCAGCGCTGTCGAGATAGACCAGCCGCTCCCGCTCCAGAATTGGAAAGTCGAGTGCCAGCGCGGTTTGGGAGACGGTTGTCATTAGGCCGACGCTGGCTCCGCGAGCTCGCTGTCGCCGGTGATCCAGCCATAACCTTCACTCTCAAGCTGGTCAACGACTTCTGGGCCGCCCTCTTTGACGATCTTGCCGTCGGAGATGATCGAAACTCGCCCGGGCCTCACAAGGTGCAGGATCCGCTGATAGTGGGTGATGATCAGAACGCCCGTGCCGCTCTGCGCGCTGACCGTGTTGACGCCTTCGGCGACGATGTTGAGCGCGTCGATGTCGAGCCCTGAATCGGTCTCATCGAGGATCGCCACGTGCGGCTTCTGCAGCGCCATCTGTAGAATCTCAAGCCGCTTCTTCTCGCCGCCGGAGAACCCGTCGTTGAGGTAGCGCTTCGAAAACTCGCGCTTTACCTCGGTTAGATCCATCGCCTCTTCGACAACCTGGCGGAACTCCTTGAGCGAAACCTCTTTCTCACCGCGCGCTTGGCGGTGAGCGTTGATGACCATGCGCAGGTATTTGGTAACGGTCACGCCGGGGATTGCGACCGGGTACTGAAAGGCCATGAAGAGGCCAAGCCGTGAGCGCTCGTCGGGCGAGGCCGCGGTGATTTCCTCACCGCGGAAGACGATCTTTCCTTCGGTTACGTCGAGCGCCGGATTGCCCATGATCACGTTGGCCAGCGTGCTCTTGCCGGAGCCGTTGGGGCCCATCAGGGCGTGCACTTCCCCGGCCTCGACGGTCAGGTTGACACCCTTGAGAATCTCCTTCTCGGCGGCGCTTACGTGCAGATTGCTGATCTCTAGTTCGGGCATGGTCTCCGGTCGTGCTTAGTGGTTTGGACTCCTAGGCGGTGCTTTGCAATGGCAGAGCGCTGCCGAGAGTTTGATCTGATTGGGCTACGTCCTGCTTGGCCGAAAAGGCCACCAGCTCGGCTAGTGTTGTGCGCCGCAATGCCTCGATTACGCCACCTTGAACGCGCAGCCAAAGGAGCTTCGTCGCGCAGGCTTCACCGTCGTCAACGTGGGAGCAGAGTACGCGCGTGTCGTCGCTTTCATCGACGAAGCAGGACATCGGCGCGACGGAGCCTTCGAGCGCCAAAACGACTTCGTCCATCGTTACCTTCTCCGGTTCGCGCGCAAGGCGGTAGCCGCCGTGGGCGCCGCGAGTGCTCTCAACGAGATCGGCGCGCTTTAGCAGCGCGACGATCCGCTCAAGGTAGGCGAGCGGCAGGCCTTCGTTCTCAGCGATCGTCTTCAGCGCGACCGGCGCATCATTGGCTTGGCGGCCGAGTTCGACCAACAGGCGAACGCCATACTCCGCTTTCGTGGTAAAGATCATTGCTTAATCCTACCAATGCGGTAGGAGAAACCTTTTGCCTTCCGCGGCCGATTAGGAGGCGTTGCGCACGGCGCTACCGATCAGCAGCGGCTTGACGATCTTCGGCGCCTTGGGAAAGCGGCCGACTTCGGCCTTTTCGACCGTCAGCTGCGAGGATTTGATCGTCGCCAGTGTGTCGCGATTGCAGTTGCAGCCGCCTGAAGCTCGGCGCCAGAGCGGCGCCCAACGATCCTGCATTCGGGCGTGGTCATGATCGAGGCTACGGACATGCTCAAGGAAGAGATAGTGGCCGCCGGGGCGCAGCACGCGGGCGATCTCAGCCAGCGCAGCGGGCGGGCTACCGGCCTCGCAGAGCACCAGTGTGCCGGTCACGCAGTCGAAGCTGGCATCCCCGAACGGAAGCTGCTCAGCGCTGGCAGCCACGACCTCAATCTCAATTGGCGCTTCGCCGCTACGGGCCTGAAGTTGGCTGCTCATCGCCAAGCTCGGCTCGGTGCAGACCAACCGCGTAATCCCTTCGCGCGGATAGGCAGCGAGGTTGAGGCCTGTTCCCGCACCAATTTCAAGAACCTCCCCGCTCGCCGCAGCCAGAGCCTCGCACCGCTTCTCGGCCAGCCCAGCCTGCTGGCTTGCCCCGATCAGGAAGCGGTCGTAGATCAGTGCGCCAAAGCGGTTCACTACGCGAGCCTAGCGGCGGGCCGTCGCGGCGGAGCGGTGCGCTATTCTTGACGCAATGGTGCTCGCAATTAGCAACGCATTGGCAATTGACATCGGTCTGATCGGCGTTTTCTTCGTCCTCTTTCCGGCGTTGGTTACCGTGCTGCTGATCTTCGCTGGCGCCGGCGTCTACGTCGAGAAGCAAAAGAACGACGCCTACCTCGAAAAGCACCGCATTCCTGGCAGCGAGCTCTAAACCGGGCGCTTCTGCGAGGCGCGGTAGCGCCGCGCCAGCGAGTTCGTCGAACTGTCGTGCTGGAGGTCGGGCTTCGCTGCATCGGTCAGCTGGTCGGCGAGCGTTCCGGCGAGCACCTTGCCCAGCTCAACGCCCCACTGGTCGAACGAATCGATTCCCCAGAGCACGCCCTCGGTGAAGGCACGGTGCTCGTAGAGCGCTACCAACGTGCCGAGCGCGCGCGGCGTTAGCTGGCCGTCGATCAGCAGCGTCGTTGATGGCCGGTCGCCAAGGCAGATGCGGGCTGAGATCTGCGCTTCAGGGCTACCGGCGGCGCGCAGCGTATCGGCATCGCGGCCAAAGGCCAGCGCTTCGGCCTGGGCAAACATGTTCGCCATCAGCAGGTCGTGGTGGTCGCCGAGCGGGTAGATCGGGTCGCAGAAGCCGATGAACTCGGTCGGCACAATCTCCGTTCCCTGGTGAATCATCTGGTAGAAGGCGTGCTG
>SYIT01000109.1 GCA_005798685.1 Actinomycetota bacterium
CCATGATCGCCACCAGGCCGATCGTGTTCTCGTCGACGTACTTCTCAAGATCATGGCCGTCGAGCGTTTTGTGCTCAAGCGAAATTGGCACGTAACGCGCCTCAACGTCCCAGTAGTTGGCGAACTTCTCCCATACAACCTGAACGGCGCTGCTCATGATGATGTTCGGCTTCTCGGTTGACTTGCCTTCGGCGCGGCGGGCCTGCTGCCAGCGCCGCTTCAGCGCGAGGCCGCCGAGCATGCAGGCCTCGGACGAGCCGATTGCCGAGGTGCCGATTGTCTTCTCAGGCTCGGGCGCGTTCCAAAGGTCGGCGACGATCTTCCAGCAGCGATCCTCAATCTCAGCGGTTGCCGGGTACTCGTCCTTGTCGATCATGTTCGTGTCGAAGGCTTCGGCGTAAAGCTTCGAGGCGTAGTCGTCCATTTCTGTGCTGACGAAGGTGGCGAGATTGAGCCGCGCGTTGCCGTCGAGCATCGCTTCGTCGTGGACGATTTGGTAAGCCGCCTCAAGGAGCATCGGCTCTGGCGGAAGCTTGTACTTCGAGAAGTCGTCGCTATCGCCAGGGCGCGGGAAGACGGGGTTCACTGTTAGCTGCTGCGGGCTCTTCTTTGCCATCGTTTACCTCTCCAATTAGTGCTGGTTTGGAAATCCTATTACCAGCCACGAGTTCCTGGCCCGCCCTTCAGCGGGCCTTCGATCTCGTCTGTGACCCAGCCGCCGTAAAAGTCGCCCTCCTGCGCGCGGACGACTTCATCATCGAGCAGGCAGCGATCCATCTTCTCCGGATAGACGGCGACATGCTCGGCTAGCTCGGCGTACGCGTCTACCGGGCGGGGGTATGTCCAAGCAGCGGCCTCGGCGACTTTGCCGCCAGCGCTTACGTCGAAATACTCAGCGATGCCTTTGAACTCGCAGAAAGTTGAGCTGGCGCCAGATGGAACCAATGTGCCGGCGATGAAATCTTCGGCCGGAATGTAGATCACAGGCGGGTGGCTGGTTTCGAGAATCCGCAGTGCGCAACTGCTATCGGCGATCAGTTGCCCGCCAAATTCCACTCTTACGCGCCGCTTGCATGGCTCCAATCGTGGAGGCCGCGGGTAATCCCAAACGTTCTCGCTCATCGATCTGGAAAGACTACGCGCAAGCGCCTGCGGCGCGATCAGCATCAGCTTGATTTGGAACCTGCGAGAATGGAGTGATGAGCACTCCCTACACCCCGCCCAACCCAAATAAGCGCCGCAACGTGATGATCGCCGGTCTCGCCGCCGTTGTCGTGATCGTGGCTGCCGTCCTTATCCTCGTCAGCTCCGGCGACAACGCGAACGAGAACGCTGCGCCGGCCGCCAATGCGCCGCTCAGGGGAGTGAAAGAGACGAATGCGATGCTCAAGGGGATCCCTCAAGACGGCAACGCGCTGGGCAAGAAGAACGCGCCGGTCACGATGATCGAGTACGCCGATTACCAGTGCCCGTTCTGCCGCGATTACGCGCTTGAGACGATGCCGATCTTGATCAACGACTACGTTCGCAGCGGCAAGCTGCGGTTGGAGTTTGAGCCGCTTACGTTTATTGGCCCTGACTCTGAGACGGCGGCGCGCGCCGGCGTAGCTGCCGGCCAGCAGAACCTCGAATGGAACTACACCCATCTGTTCTTCTTCAATCAGGGCGAGGAGCGCAGCGGCTTCGTGACCGACGCTTTCATCGACAAGCTCTACGGCGGTGCCGGTGTCAATGCGGCTAAAGCGAACGCCTACCGCAAGACCCCGGCGGCGGCCGTGCCGATCGCCGAGGCCAGCGCCAATGCGCAGAAATATGGTGTTGCTTCGACCCCCTCGTTCGTCGTCGGTCCAACCGGCGGCCCCTACACGAAGCTTGAGGTTGAGATCAGCAACCCCGACGCCTTCAAGGCAGCGTTTGACGCGCTGCTGAAGTAAGTAGCGAGTGCTCGACCGGCGGCTCTATCGAACTGCGCTGGTCTTGACGATCGTTGGGATCGCGATCGCTGCCTACCTAACTTACGTTCACTACGCCGCGATTGAGCCAGCGTGTAGTAGCGGTGGCTGCGAGGTTGTTCAGACCAGCGAGTGGGCCGACGTTTACGGCGTTCCGGTGGCGCTGATCGGTCTGCTCGGTTACATCGGAATTCTCGCTTCGCTGCTGGCACTGCGCGGCGACGCGCAACTATTCGCCAGCGCCGCTTTGAGCCTCGTCGGTTTTCTCTACAGCGGCTACCTCACCTATCAGGAGCTTTTTACGATCAAGGCGATCTGCCAGTGGTGCGTCGCCAGCGCCGCGGTATTGACCTTGCTGGCGATCGTCACGCTCTGGCGGCTGCTTGCCAGCGGTGGCAAGCCGAAGGGGGCAGCGGATGTCAGATGACAGCTTCGGCGCCCGCTCCACGCTTGAAGTCGCCGGGCGCGAGTTGGAGATCTTCCGTGTTGACGCGCTCGCTGAGCGCTTCGACGTAGCCCACCTACCTTTCTCGCTGAAGATTCTGCTCGAGAATCTGCTCCGCAACGAAGGCAAGGGCGACGTAACTGCCGCCGACGTTGAAGCGCTGGCTGGCTGGGACGCGGCCGCCGAGCCGAGCGTTGAGATCGCCTTTAGCCCGGCGCGGGTTCTGATGCAGGACTTCACCG
>SYIT01000110.1 GCA_005798685.1 Actinomycetota bacterium
CGATCGGTTCGCCGCAGATCCTGATGCTCTCGGGGATCGGCCCGGCCGACCAGCTCGTCGAGGTTGGCGTTGAGCTCCGTCACGAGCTGCCGGGGGTCGGCTCCAATCTTCATGACCACCCGTCGCTGGTATGCACGTGGGATCTGCCCGGCGGCGGCTCATTGGCCGATGCCGAGAAGCCGAAGGCGATGCTGGAGTGGCTGCTGCGCCGCAGCGGCCCGCTCTCATCGAGCGTTGCCGAAGCGTTTGCCTTTGTTCGCAGCCGCCCCGGGCTGCCCGCGCCGGACCTGCAGTTCCACTTTGCCCCGGCCTACTTCGTTGACCATGGAGCCACAACCTACGACGGCCACGCGCTAACAATCGCACCGGTGCTCGTCTCGCCGAAGAGCCGTGGCCACCTGAGGCTGCGCTCCGCCGACCCAAGCGCGCCGCCAAGGATCCTGACCAACATGCTGGTCGAGCCAGAGGATGTCGCGGCGATGGTCGCTGGCGTGAAGATCGCGCGCGAGATCGCTTCGTCGGGGCCGCTGAAGGATCTTGTCGGCGCCGAGCTGCTCCCTGGCTCACCGGTGAGCGACGACGACGACATCACCGCCGACCTGCGTCGCCGCGTTGAGACGCTCTACCACCCTGTTGGTACCTGCCGAATGGGTAGCGACGAGGGCGCCGTTGTTGATCCACAGACGCGCGTCCACGGAATCGAAGCGCTGCGCGTTGTTGACGCTTCGATCATGCCGCTGATCCCCGGAGGCAACACGAATGCTCCGGCGATCATGGTTGCCGAGCGCGCCGCCGACCTGATTCGCGACGCGGCCTTGGTCAGCGCCTGAGCGGCCGCGGCGGGCGCGCCGCGACCTAACTGACCGTTCGGTAAGGTCAGCTCCAGCGACCTCGATTGGAGCCTGATGGACCTGACATTCAACGAGTCTGAGAGTGCATTCCGCGACGAACTGCGCGATTGGATCAAGGCCAACCACCCGGGCGAGGAGCCGGCCGGAGAGGACGAGGGCTACGCCTTCCGCCGCGACTGGCAGCGCCAGCTTTACAAGGCAGGCTGGGCGGCGGTGCATTGGCCAACCGAGTACGGCGGACGCGACGCGACGCTTGTAGAGGCTGCGATCTTCAACGAGGAGCTGGCCCGCGCCCGCGCGCCGTTTCCGGCAAACGTTCTGGGACTTCTGCTCGCAGGCCCGACCCTGATGACTTGGGGAACCGACGAGCAGAGGCAGCGCTACCTCGACCCGATCATGTCGGGCGACGAGATCTGGTGCCAGGGCTTCTCCGAGCCGGAGGCCGGCTCCGACCTCGCCTCGCTGAAGTCCAAGGCGGTCCGCGATGGCGACGACTGGCTCGTCACCGGCCAGAAAGTTTGGACCAGCGGCGCCCAGTATTCGAAGTGGTGCATGCTCGTCGCTCGTACCGACTTCGACGCGCCCAAGCACAAGGGGCTCACCTACTTCATCCTCGACATGGAGCAGGAGGGGGTTGAGATTCGGCCGCTGCGCCAGATCACCGGCGACTCTGAGTTCAACGAGCTTTTTCTAGAGAACGCGCGGATTCCCGCCGAGAACGTCGTCGGCGGCGCAGGCAACGGCTGGACGGTTGCCTTGACGACGCTGATGAACGAGCGCGCAGGCCTAGCCTTCGGCTTGCAGGTCGGCATGACGGTTGCGCTCGACGAGCTGACCGAGCAGCTCGCCGCCGCCGGCAAGCTCGACGATCCGATGATCGCCGATGAGCTTGGCGCGCTGCGAATCAAGTGCGAGATTCTGCGCCTGACCGCATACCGCGGCCTGACAGCAACGATGAAGTACGGCCAGCCAGGCCCCGAAGGCTCTTTGACGAAGTGGATGTGGTCGCAGGGCAACCAGGAGCTGATGCAGTTCGCGACCAAGGCGCTCGGGCCGCAGGCCTTGACCGGCAGCTCAACCTGGGGTCGAGCGATGCTGCGCTCACGAGGCAACTCGATTGAGGGTGGCACGACAGAGGTACTGAAGAACATCATCGCCGAGCGTGTGCTCGGCCTTCCGAGGAAGAAGTAGGAGCTAGAGATGAATTTCGACTTCACCGAAGACCAGCACGAGATCAAGCGCACGGCGCGCGAACTGCTGGCCAAGCGCTCAGGCCCTGAACAGGTTCGCGAAGCGGCCGAAGGCGAGGCTTACGACATGTCGCTCTTCGTCGAGCTGCGCAAGCTCGGTTGGACGGGGATCGCGATCGACGAGCAGTACGGCGGCGCTGGCCTCGGTGTTGTTGAGCTGATGATCCTCTGCGAGGAGCTCGGTTACGCGCTGGCCGCCTCGCCGTTTCTGGCCAACGCGCTCGGCGGTTTGATGATCGAGCACGCCGGCAGCGACGATCAGCGCGCCAAGTGGCTTCCGGGAATTGCCTCCGGCGAGGCGACGGCGACCGTCGCGTTCGCCAGCGGCGGAACCGCTCAGGTTGTGCCCGACGCCGACGGCGCAGCAGTGATCGTTCTGATCGAAGGAGATGAGGCAACTCTGATCGCTCGTGACGATGCGCAGGTCGAGCCGCTGATAACGATCGATCCAACCCGTCGTTACGCCCGCGTCAGCGCGAGCGGAGGCGAACCGCTCCCCGGCGACGTAGCCAGCGCGCTTGCCCGCGCCGAGGTTGCACTCTCGGCTGAGATGGTTGGGATCGCACAGCGGACGCAGGAGATGGCGATCGAGTACGCCAAAGAGCGCAAGCAGTTCGACACTCCGATCGGCGCATTCCAAGCGATCTCGCACCGCTGCGCCCAGATGCTCTTTGACACCGAGGGCGCACGTTCAGCTACTTACTTCGGTGGCTGGGCAGCCGACGCCGACGAGTCGCAGCTAGCGTTCGCGGCAGCGATCGCCAAGGCGGCAGCATCGGAGGCCGCTCTGTCAGTCACGGCCTCGTCAATTCAGGTTCACGGTGGCATCGGCTTCACCTGGGAGGCGGACGTGCACTGGTTCTTCAAGCGGGCACAGCTTGACGCCACGATGCTTGGCGGTACAGGCAAGCAGCGCGCCCGTGTGACGCAGCTCACCGCCGCCTCGCTGGCAACTGCCGGAGCGGCCTGATGCAGTTTGAGGTCAGTGCTGAAGGAGCAGAGCTACAGGAGAAGCTGCTGGCCTTCATGGACGAATGCATCTACCCAGCTGAGCCTGTCTTCGAACAGCAGATGGAGGCGGCCGGCAGCCCTGAGCACCACCCGCAGATCATCGAAGATCTAAAGGTCGAGGCCCGCGCGCGCGGCCTTTGGAATCTCTTCCTGCCGCACAGGACGGAGTGGACCGAGGGTCTCTCGAACCTCGATTACGCGCCGCTGGCAGAGATCTCTGGCCGTTCGATCCATCTCGCACCCGAGGCGATGAACTGCTCAGCCCCGGACACCGGCAACATGGAGCTGCTGACCGAGTTCGGTACGCCGGAGCAGCAGCAGGAGTGGCTGCGGCCGCTGCTCGAAGGGGAGATCCGCTCCTGCTTCTCGATGACCGAGCCCGACGTCGCCTCATCCGACGCGACCAACGTTGAAACGTCGATTGTCCGTGACGGCGACGAGTACGTGATCAACGGCCGCAAGGGGTGGAGCTCCGGCGCCGGGCGCGACGCCTGCAAGTTCTCGATCGTGATGGGCAAGACCGACCCCCAGGCGCGCGCCCACGCGCAGCAGAGCATGGTGATCGTGCCGCTCGATACGCCGGGCATCACGCGCGTGCGCAACCTCAAGGTCTTCGGCTACCTCGACCGCGAGACCCACTCCGAACTGCTCTTTGAGGACGTGCGCGTTCCAACCTAAAACCTGCTCTGCCCCGAGGGCGGCGGCTACATGATCGCCCAGGCGCGGCATGGCCCCGGCCGCA
>SYIT01000006.1 GCA_005798685.1 Actinomycetota bacterium
CGGCATCAGCAGCGGCACCTTCATGGTCGCCGTAAACCGTTACGGCGACGAGGGGCCGCTGAGCTTCTACGGCAGCTCATTCATCAGCGACCCTTATGGCCGCGTGCTCGTTCAGGCCGGCCGCGATGAGGACGCGGTGCTTGTGGCCGACCTTGAGTTCGATCAGTGCCGCGACTGGCTCGACCTCTTTCCCTTCAACGAGACCCGTCGCCCCGACGCTTACGAGCGGTTACGCTGATCGCTATGAAATGCCTGCTCGCCCCAGCCGCCGTCGTCGCAGCGCTCGCAATCGCAGGCTGCGGCAGCTCGTCAACGCTCAGTACTGAGCAATTCACTGGGCTTCAGAATCAAGGCAAGCAGTTCGCCACGAGCGTGCAGAACGTAGGCGCTGACGCGTCTTCCTGCGCCGCGGCCGGCGAAGGCGCCAACACGCCGCCCAGCGTAACGATCGTGAAGAACTGTCTTGCAAACGCAATCGGCAAACTGCAGACCGGCCTAACAAAGATCATCGACTACACGAACAACCTTTCGGGCGAAGTTGACGGCAGCTGCAGCTCGGACCTGAAGACGTTTAGTGATTCGGTGACCGCCCTAAAAACGACCCTCGCAACTGCCGAAGCTCAGGCGCGCAACGGCGATCTAACGGAGATGCAGACTACGCTGAAGTCGATCAAGTCGACCGACGTCACCAGCACCGGCGCAGCGGCTGAGAAGGCCTGCAAGGCCTAGCGGGCTGCGCTGGGATCATCGGCCAATGAGCGAGTGGGCAGACGAGTTTTTCCGCAATTGGCAGATCGCCTGGAACACCGGTACCGCCGCTGTTCTGGAGTACGTCACCGACGACATTGAGTACTGGGACGTAACGCTGGAGCAGCCGATCCGCGGCCGCGAGGCTTACGCCAAGCACTGCGACGGCTTCTTCGCCGCCTTCACTGAGCTTGATTGGTCGATGCGCGAGCCGGTCGTTCACGAGGGCGACCGCGTAGCAGAGCCCTGGGCCTTCCGCGGCCTCAACAGCGGCCCGCTTTGGATCGGCCTGCCGGCGAGCGGGAAGTGGCTTGAGACGAAGGGCACCGACATCTTCGAGTTTCGCGACGGCAAGGTTTGCCGTGAGCACTCGTTCTACGACGTCGTCAGTTCGCTGCGCCAGCTCGGCCTCTGGCCGGGGATCGGCAGCAGCGCCGAGAAGCTGGCGATGGGGCTTGGCGGCGTCGCGATCCGCAGCGGCAGGGCGCTACGGCGCCAGTAGCAAGCACGGTTCCAGGCGGCGCGCCAAAAGCGCCCGCCGAGTAGGCTTGAGTAATGGTTAAGCGATTGGCATCGAGTCTTTTTGCTGCCGCGCTGATCACCTTTCTACCGGCGGTAGCATCGGCATCTGCTTCGCAGGTGAACCTCATTGTCGGCCTTCAGCCGGGGGTTGGCAGCGCCGAACGGGTTGAGATTCGCCGCGACGCTGGCGTTCGCTTCGATCAACGTTTGCTGCTGCCCCGCGCCGAGCTCGTCAGCGTTGATTCGGCCGCTGCCGCGCAGGCTCTGCGCGATCTGCGATCCGACCGTGATGTCGAGTTTGCCGAACGCGACCGCGTGATTCGTGCCTTTAGCGACGACGAATACTTTTCGCTTCAGTGGGCGCTGGAGGAGAGCAGCGCGCTAGCCGACATTCGCGCCGTGCCGGCGTGGACGCGGGCGCTCGGTGCGGGCGTTGCCATTGCCGTGCTCGACAACGGCGTCCAGCTTAACCACCCCGATTTAGTCAATCAGCTTTACGCCAATGCGGGTGAGGGCGGCGCAGGCCGCGAAAGCAACGGCATTGACGATGACGGCAACGGCTTCGCCGATGATTGGCGCGGCTGGGACTGGGTCGGCTCTGACAACAACCCAAGCGCGGTTAGCAATAGTCACGGCACGCACGTCGCCGGCACGGCCGCCGCCCAGCGCGACAATGTGATCGGCGTTGCCGGCGTTGCGCCCGGCGCGAAGCTGCTTGCGCTTCGCGTCCTTGACGGCCGTACCGGCTTTCTATCCGATCTGGTTAGCGCGATTGCCTACTCAGGCAGGCTCGGCGTGAAGGTTGCCAACATGTCGCTCGGCGGTGACGAGATGAGCGTGTCACTGCGCAGCGCGATTGAGAGCTATCCGAACACGCTCTTCGTTGCCGCCGCCGGTAATGATGGGATCGATCTGGATCTTCCCGGCAACGCCTCCTCACCGTGCGAGGAGGAGGCCACGAACCTGATCTGTGTGGCGTCGTCAACGAGCCTAGCGGCGCCCGCGTCCAGATCCAACTACGGTGCCAGCGCTGTTGACCTCTTCGCTCCGGGTGAGCTGATCACCAGCACTGTCATTGATGGCTATGGCGAGATGAGCGGAACCTCGATGGCCTCGCCGCAGGTCGCTGGCGCGGCGGCGCTGCTGGCAAGTGCCGAGCCGTCGCTAACCGGGGCGCAGATGCGCACAAGGTTGATTGAGTCGGCCGCCGCGCGCGAATCAATGCGCCTGAAGGTTGTCGCCAACGGGCAGCTCGACGCTTATAACGCTTTGCTGCTCGGCGCCGATGATGACGGCGACGGAGCGCTCAATACAGCCGACAACTGCCCGACCATCGCCAACGCCAATCAGGCCGATGCAGACCGCGACGGCGCCGGCGACGCCTGCGACAGCAAGCCCAACGGCCCCGATGTTGACGGTGATGGCGTCGGTGAACTTGTCGATAACTGTGGCGCGGTCGCCAACCAGAGCCAGGCCGACCGTGACAAGAACGGGCGCGGCGACCTTTGCGACGTTCCCGGCGTCATCGGCAAGAATCGCGTTGCCGGAACGCTTTGGACGCTCACCGCGGGAGCGAGCGAGAGAACGACGCTCCGCGCCAAACTGCAGCGCCGCATCAGAGGCGTCTACCGCACCAGCGCCTATTTCAGCAAGAGCTCGGTCAGGTCCGCGGTTTTCAAGAAGCGCCTGCGCTCCTCTTACTACCAAGTTGTCGTCAGCGCGACCAACTCCTACGGCAAAGGCAGCATCACACTTCGCTTCCGCATCAAGTAGTTGGCGCTCACGGCAATCACCGCGGCGCGGTTGAGTGTCCCTGGGTTCCACGAAGGTTTGGCTGGCGGCGCCAGCAGCTTCAGCACCATTGCCAGGCAGCTGAGCATGCAGCCTTCGTTGGCGATGTTGTTGCCGTCGCTATACGGGTAGAGCAGAGATTCAGCGTCGGCGCGCGTTTCGTCGTTGAACTCGCGCGCAACCTTCACTACCTGCTTGCGATCCCACATCAGCTTCTTGCCCCAGCGTGGATCGTCCTGTCGGTAGGGCATTCCGGCGAGGTTCAGGAGCTCGCCATCGGGCGCCGGGGTGCCTGCGGCGCCGGCGCTGCTTGCTGCCGCGGTTATCAGCGAACCGGCGCCACCGCAGCGCCGGCGCCGAGCGCCGACTGAATGAAGCCTCTGCGGGTCGAATTGCTCATCAACTTAATCCTACGCGCGCGCATTGCGGCGCGCGACGGTTCAGCGGCCGACGACGTCGCCGAAGAAGTCCATCACGGCGTCGTTGCGACGCTGCGGGTTCATCGGCTCGCAGTGGTACTGCGCACCGTCCGCTTTCATGAATTTCACGAGCTTCTTACCGC
>SYIT01000111.1 GCA_005798685.1 Actinomycetota bacterium
CGGCACCGGCAGGATGCTGGCGTCGGCGCCGCCGAGGTAGCGCCAGAGCGGCTGCTGCGCGCTGGCGGCAGCGGCGTGAGCGCAGGCCAGTGAAACCCCGAGAATCGCGTTGGCACCGAGCCGTGACTTATTCGGCGTGCCGTCAAGCGCGATCAGCGCCTCGTCGAGCGCGCGCTGATCGGAAGCGTCAAGCCCTATTGCGGCGGCGGTGAGCTCGCCGTTGACGTTGGCCACAGCCTGGCTAACGCCTTTACCTCCCCACGGTGCGCCACCGTCGCGTAGTTCTGTCGCTTCGAACTCGCCGGTTGAGGCGCCGGAGGGGACGGCAGCGCGGCCGCTCGCGCCGCCTTCGAGAAGAACGTCAACCTCGACGGTTGGGTTGCCGCGGCTGTCAAGGATTTGGCGGGCGTGAACGCTGCTGATCTTTGTCATTGGTCCTCTGTCATGAGCGCCCGCGCGTAGAGTTCGAGCTGTTGAGCCAGTTCTAATTCATTCCAGCTGAGCCCTGCCTTGAGCGCCAACTCCTCTGCCGCCTCGAGCCGCGCGCGGAAACGGCCGGTTGAAGCCTTCAGCGACAGCTCAGGGTCAACCTTCAGGCGCCGCGCAACGTTTACCGCGGCGAACAGCAGGTCGCCGACCCGCTCAAAGCTCTGCTGATCGCCGGGCAGCGGCTCGCCGAGCTGGGCGACCGCCTCAACCTGATCACCGAGCGCAGCGATCACTTGGTCCCTACCGAGCGGGTCGAAGCCACTCGATGCTGCGCGGCGCTGAACACGGCGCGCCTCCAGCGGGGCCGGCAGGTTCTCCGGCAGCGAGCCGAAGATCGAATCGCCACGGCCGGGCTCGCTGCGCTTGATCTGATCCCAGTTACGAAGCACCTCGCCGCTGCCGTCAACCTCAACCTCGCCGAAGATGTGCGGATGGCGGCGGATCAGCTTCTCGCGGCAGTGATCGGCGACCTCGCCAAGATTGCTGACGCCCCGCTCCTCAAGCAGCAGCGAGAGGAAATAAACCTGGAAGAGCACGTCACCGAGCTCATCGACGAGCGCCGCGTCGTCACCCGAATTGGCGGCGTCAGCCAGCTCGTAGGCCTCTTCGACGGTGTGTGGAACGATTGTTCGTGCGGTCTGTTCGCGGTCCCACGGGCATTCGACCCGCAGCTTGCGCGTCAACTCATCGAGCCGCCCGAGCGACGCTTCGATCTGATCGCGGCTCACGGCGCTAGCCTCCAGCGTCGCTTACCGAGCCGCGCTCGGCGATCAGCCGCCGGATGGCGGAGCGGTAGGCGCTGCTGGCTGGCCCGGCGCGGCGGCCGGGGTCTTCGGCGCCTTGTAGTTGTTGCAGTCGGCGACGATGTAGCCGGTCTGACACTCGGTCAGCTCCTTCCAACGCTTCTGGTAGCTCTTGCCGAACGCCTCCAGCGACTTCTGCGACTTCTCAGCGACGACAACCTGTTGGATCGACTTCTGCGCCTGGGCTTCAGTTTGAACCTTCTTCGGCGTCTCCTTCGTGACTTCGAAGACGTAGTAGCCGAGGCTCGTCTTGATCGGGCCAGCAACCTTGTTCAGTGACGCGCTGAAGATCGCCTTGTCGAAGGCGCCTTCCTGCGAGCCCTGCGCGACAGCGGGAAGCTTTCCGCCGTCCTTCTTCGAAGTTGTGTCGATTGAGTACTCGTTGGCAACCGAAGCAAATGAAGCCCCGCCTTCGAGTTCAGCCTTGGCCTTCTCTGCCTGAGACTCGGTCTTCGTCAAGATCACGTTGAGGTCGCGCGTTGCCGGCTGCGTGTACTGAGCTTGGTTCTTTTTGTAGTAAGCCGAAATCTCTTCCGGGGTGGCGGTCTTTGCAGCCTTCTGAACCTGATCGGTGATCGCCTTCTCAAGCATCTGCGAGCGCTGGCGGAAGAGCAGGTCGGCCTCGGTCTGGCCTGAGCTCTTGAGGAAGTCCGCGTACTGCTTAGCGGCCGGGAAGGCCTGCTTGCGTGCCTTGCCGAACTCAGCCTTCACCTTCGCGTCAGAGATCTCGATGCCAGCCTCGTCGGCCTGCAGTTCAAGCCAAGTAGAACGGATCAGGAAGGTCATGACCTGATCTTTGAGCTGCGTGTACTGATCTACGCACTGCTTCTTAAGCTCGGCATCGGTTGGGTCGGGCTGACCCTTGACCGGCTCTGGGGCGGCGGCCTTCTTGGCCGCGATGCACTTGACGTAGTTGGGCGGGTCGGGAGCGCCTGCACCCTTGGCGGTTGGATCCTGCGAGGCGCTGGCGGCCACCGTGACCCAGCGGTCAAAGGTCTTCTTCGAGATCGTCGTTCCGTCGATCGAAGCAACGTCACTGTCGGAGACACCGCCGCACGAGGCGAAAGCCAAGGTTGAGATGGCCGCGGCGCCGAGCGCCAGATACCGATGAAAGTTGGTCATAAGTTCCTCAATAATAGGCGCTAGAGAGTTGCTGCGCGCCACGCTAAGCGGTTTGGCGGCTAACAGCCAAAAGAACAGTAGCGACTAAAGCGATCATCGTGAGTCGCTCGGCACCATCGGCCGGCAGCGGCAGCGAAAGCTGAGCGCGGCCGGGTTCGTACTTTGCCTTCGGCAATTCGGTGGCAAGCGCCTGCTGCTGCTGCTCGCCGAAGTCAACTGGCGTAACCGTCATCCGCTCGCCCCGAATGGTCACTACGCCCGCGCCCGCCTGCCCCAGCTTCACGCGCGCCTGCTGCAGCGTGATCAGGTTTTCAAGCTCCTGCGGCAGCGGGCCAAAGCGGTCGGCGAGCTCTTCGCTTAGCTGTGCGAGGTCGGCAACCTCGCGGCTTGCGGCGATGCGGCGATGGACGTCGATCTTCGCCTGCTGATAGGCGATGTAGTCGCTCGGGATGTAAGCGTCAACATCAACGTCGAAGCGGACCGGTTCGTAATCCTCATCGCCGGCCGACGGCGGCCCAGCTGCTCGGACAGCCTCGTCGAGCATCGAAAGGTAGAGCTCAAAGCCGAGCGCGGCGACGTGACCGGACTGCTCGTCGCCG
>SYIT01000112.1 GCA_005798685.1 Actinomycetota bacterium
GCAGATGAAGTCGGCCGGGAAGCGCTGCTCAAACTTCGCTTCGTTCTCAAACGGCGCGTGGTACTGAGCGAACGGCATCGCGCCGGAGTCAAACCACACGTCAACTACCTCGGGGACGCGCGCCATCGGCTCGCTGCACTGCGGGCAAGGGAAGCCGACCTCGTCAACGTAAGGGCGGTGCGGATCGTCGATCAAGACGCCCGAGAGCTCTTCGAGCTGCTCGAACGAGCCGACGCACTCAGCGTGGCCGTTGGCGCAGCGCCAGATCGGCAGCGGCGTGCCCCAGTAGCGCTCGCGTGAGATCGCCCAGTCAACGTTGCCGCGCAGCCAGTCGCCGAAGCGCCCCTGCTTGATGTGCGGCGGGTGCCAGTCGATCGTCCCGTTGGCGGCCAACATCTGCTCGCGGGTCTGCGAGGTGGCGATGTACCAGGAAGGCTTGGCGTAATAGAGCAGCGGCGTTGAGCAGCGCCAGCAGTGCGGGTAGGAGTGCTCGTACCTCTCGCTGCGCAGCAGCTTGCCGCTGGCTTTGAGGTCGGCGACGAGGTCGGCGTCGCAGTCCTTTACGAAGCGCCCCTCGTACGGCCCGATCCGCTCGTCGTAGCTGCCGTCGAGGCGGACCGGATTCACGACGTTCAGCCCCGCCTGCTGGCCGAGGCGGTAATCGTCCTCGCCGAAAGCAACGGCGGTGTGAACCAGGCCAGAGCCGTCTTGATCGGTTACGAAATCAGCGGCCAGCACGGTGTGGCCGCGCTCGCCCCAGTCGGCGGCAGTGATGAAATCGAACGGCGCCTCGTAGCTGGCGCCCTCTAGGTCGGAGCCAAGGAAGCGACCTAGCACCTCGGCCTCTTCGCCGAGCACGCGGCCGACGAGAGCCTCGGCGACGACCATCACGGCGTCGTGTCCGGGAAGCTTGGCGCGCACGTAGGTGAGCTTTGGATCAACTGCGACGGCAGCGTTGGAGACCAGCGTCCACGGCGTCGTCGTCCAGACGATCAGCTCGTCGCCGGCCTCCAGCGGCGCCTTCGCTTCGGTCAGCGGGAAGCGGACGAAGACGCTGGCGTCGGTCACATCCTTGTAGCCCTGCGCAACTTCGTGCGAGGAGAGCGACGTGCCGCAGCGCGGGCAGTAAGGGACCACCTTGTGGCCCTCGTAGAGCATCTGCTTGTCCCAGATCTGCTTCAGCGCCCACCAGACCGACTCGACGTAGCCGGAGTCGAGCGTGCGGTAGGCGTCATCAAGGTCGATCCAAAAACCGATCCGCTCGGTCAGGCGATCCCACTCGTCAAGGAAGGTGAAGACAGAGTCGCGGCACTTCTGATTGAACTCGGCGATTCCGAACTCTTCGATCTCAGCCTTCGATGAGATTCCCAGCTCTTTCTCAACCGTGATCTCAACCGGCAGCCCGTGGCAGTCCCAGCCGCCCTTGCGCTCGACGTAGTGACCCTGCATCGTTTTGTAGCGCGGGTAGATGTCCTTGAAGACGCGCGCGAGCACGTGGTGCGAGCCCGGCTTGCCGTTCGCAGTCGGCGGCCCTTCATAGAAGACCCACGGCTCGGCGCCCTCGCGGCGACGTAGCGACTGCGCAAAGACGTCGCGCTCGCGCCAGCGCTCCAAGACCTGCTCTTCGAGCTCAGGGAATGAGGCGTTTGGATCTACTGGGCGCGGAGGCGAGGGCATCGGGCGCTCCATTCTCGCAAGGCGGCGGCAGATCGGCGGCGCGCAGCGCGCTTCACGCCGCGAGCTTGCGGCAGATCACTGCCAGCGAACGCTTCTCTTCCTCATTCAAAACGGCGAAGGCGCGCTGCACCCGCTCGCTATGTTCGGGGAAGCAGCGATCAACTGTTGCTCTGCCGGAGGGCGTCAAGGCGACCAGCACGGTGCGGCGGTCAACGGCCATTCGGCTGCGCGTAACGAGGCCGCGAATGACGAGCGTGTCAATCAGCTCGGTAGCGTTGGCCTTCGAAGTTTGGAGGCGGTGGCGCAGCGCGCGCAGCTCCAGCTCGCCGCCGGCGCTGACGAGCACGACAAGCACGAAAAAGCCGCTTGCTGAGAGACCCTCACGCTCAAGATCGCCGGCCAGGCGGCGCCGAACGTTCGCTTCGGCGTGAAGCAGCGACTCCAGCGCGCGGTGCGCCAAAGGGTCGTCGGGAACGAGAGCCATGCAGGGGGAATCTTTCTGCCCGCGGCGGACGGAGCCGGTCACTCTGCGCCGATCGGCCAGCTGTGGCAGATTTAGCGCTGCGATGACAATCCGTTCAGAGTTGGACCTAACCCAGAAGCTCTCGCGCGACGATTATGAGCAGCAGCTGAGCGAGCGAAGCCGGCGGATAGATCAGCTGCGGCTGGCACTCGGCGGAAAGCTTGAAGGTGGAAAGATCGGGCCAGGCCTGCTGATCTGCATTGAAGGCTGGGATGCCGCCGGCAAGGGAGGGGCGATTCGCCGCCTGATCGCGCCGCTCGACGCGCGCCACGTGCGCGTCGTTCAGTTCGCCGCGCCAACGCCCGATCAGAAACGCCACTTCTACCTCCAACGCTTCAGCGAGTGGCTGCCCGGCCTTGGCGGAATGGCCGTCTTCGATCGCACTTGGTACGGCCGCGTGCTGGTTGAGCGGGTGGAGGGATTCGCGACGACCGAGCAGTGGCAGCGGGCGTACTCGGAGATCGTTGACTTCGAGCGCTCGCTCAGCCTCGAAGGGCTGATCATCGTCAAGTTGTGGCTCGAAATCTCACGCGAGATGCAGCTCAAGCGCTTTAAGCAGCGCGAAGCCGACCCACTGAAGGCATGGAAGCTGACCGACGAGGATTGGCGCAACCGTGACCGCTGGGACGACTATTCGGCGGCCGTTGATGAGATGCTCGAGCGAACCGGCACCGACTGGGCGCCTTGGCATGTGATCGCTGCCGAGCAGAAGCGCTTCGCGCGGATTGCCGTGATCGACGCTGTGATCGAAGAGATTGAGCGTGGCTGCGCGACGCACAACTTCGCGCTGCCAGCGGCGTCCGAGATCGGTCTTTAGCCGTCGCCGATGCGACTGCGGCTCTACCACCACAGTGATGGCGCTCGCGTTGCCTACCGCGAGCAGGGAACCGGGCCAGCGCTGATCCTTTGGCACTCGGAGCTACTCAGCTACCGCGAATTTGAGCCGCTGGTCGAGGAGCTCGAGCATCGCTTCCGCGTCGTCCTGCCTGACCTCCCACTGCACGGCGACTCTGAAGACCGCCCCCACCACCCCTACTCGCTCGATTGGCTGGCCGAGGTGGCCGCCGGCTTCTGCAGTGACGTTGGAGGGGTGCGGCCGATCGTCGGCGGCCACGGACTTGGGGTTGAACTCACGCTGAGGGCAGTCGCGGCCGGGCAACTGAAGCCCTCAAAGCTGATCGTGCTCGCCAACCGGCTTCACCACGGCGCCAGCGGCGACCACGAGTGGGCGGCGTGGCTGGCGCTGGCGCGGCTCGGCTCACTGCCAGGCGTTGACCGCGTCCTGATGCGCGGCGCGCCGTTCGCTCTGAGGCCCGGCCGCGCGCAGCGGCTGAGCGCACGCGGCAATGCGGAAGCGACCGAGCTCGCGCGCCGCTCATTCGCCGATGCTGGAGGCAACAGTAACCTCGCGCGCTCGTGGGCGGTCTTCGCCCGCAGCCGCCCAAACTGCGTTCAGCGCGAGCTGATCGAGGCCTACTCCGAGATGAACTTCCCCGTGCTGCTGCTGTGGCCTGAGGAGGACCCGCGCCACCCGCCGGTAGCGGCCGAGGAGGCGCTTGACCTGCTGCCGGACGCACAACTTCGAATGCTCCCGCGGACCGGCTACCTTGCCGCTTACGACGACCCGGTCGCCGTCGCGCGCGAGATCAGCGCCTTCTGTGGCTGAGATCACGCACTCAAGATAGTTGCCGCTTTGCAAGCTCGGCAAAAAGTCCATCTTGGTCCATTAGCGACTGGTAGGTGCCCTCTTCGAGCAGCTGCCCGTCTGCGATCAGCAAGATCCGGTCGGCATTCATCACGGTTGAGAGGCGGTGGGCGATTACCACGCGGGTCAGATCAAGTTTGCTGATCGATTCCATCACTACATCTTGGCTCTCGTTATCCAGTGCGCTGGTTGCCTCGTCGAAAAGGAGAATCTTTGGATCACGCGCCAAAGCGCGCGCAATCAGAATTCGCTGGGCCTGCCCACCAGAGAACGTGCTGGTGCTAACGAGCGAGTTGAGTTTCATCGGCATCGCCCGGATTTCATCTCCGATCGATGCGGCGTCGGCCGCGCGCCAAGCATCCTCCTCGGAAATCTCCGCGCCGCCTGAAATGTTGTCCAAGATCGACCCTGCCAAGAGTTGCCCGCCCTGAATGACTGTTCCAATCCTGCGGCGATAATCGTTTCCGTCGATATCACGCAGGTCATGTCCGTCAATCAGAACCTCTCCCGTGTCGGGCGATTCAACACCGGTGATCATCCGCAGAATTGACGTCTTGCCGGAGCCCGATGGTCCAACGATCGCCGTCATCTCGCCCGAGTTGATTACCAACGAAACCCCCTTCAGCACAATCGGGGTAGAGGGCTGATACCTAAAACTGAGGTCCTTCAACTCGATCTTGCCGGCAATTGGCCCTAGTGGTTTGGCATCCACCGATTGCGTCTGTGTCGATTCGAGGATTGGGTTGATCAACTCCATAGCTGGCTTGATCAGCGCGATCGCGGGCACTGCCGCCACCAAACCAACGATCGCCCCAAGAACCGTGCCGAAGGCGATCGAGAAGGCAATGTAGGTGCTCGGATCGATCGTTGCACCGTTGCTGCTCCACATCAGAGTGCCGACGATTACGAAGAACACCATCGGCGCCAGCGCACTGAGCCCCCCCAAGTAGGCCTGCACCTTCCCGATTAGCAAGGTCGATTTCGATCCGACATTAATTCCGCGCGCAAAGATATTCATCGTCAGAGCTGTGAAGCGGTCTTCTGCGCCAGCAACGCGAACCTTGCTGAGCCCAGTAATCAGCTGAACTACCCAAGACATTGATTCGCGCGAGGCCGTAAGCTGCTCACCCGTCAGCTCGGTAAAACGAAACGCGACGCGCACTATTACAAATCCGGTGATGCCAATAAAGACGGCCGCAGCGATCGCCAGCGGAAGGCTGTAGCTCAACAGCAGCACGAAATTGACGAGCGAAAACACGGCGGTGAGGACCACCGTGACGACTTGCGAATTCAGCTGATCTGTTAGCTCATCAACAATCATCAAGCGGGTCGCAAGGTCACCGCTTTCGTAGCGGCGGAAGAAGCGCAGCGGCAGATCAAGTGTGCGATCCCAGAGCGCCGACGCGACCCGCAACTGAGCCACCTGCGTCAACGCCGAGGTAGCAAAGTTTTGAACCAGAACGAACATGCCGGAGCTGATCGCCAGGACGCACAGCACGACGCCGACTAACGCGACTGCAGATGAACTTCCCGCCGGAACAAAGACGCCCAAGACGGTGTTGGCGATGGCCGGCGTCGCCAGCGCCAGGATTGCTGCAGCAGCAGAACAGCCGAGAATCGCGAGCCAGAGCGACAACGTCCCCTTACCTGCGAGCTTCGCGATGTCCTTGACCGTCGCTGGCCGGGAATGAGGCAGCGGCACGTACACCTGATAGGCCATCGGAGCCAGAGCAGCGATCTCCTCGTCACCGATTGGCTTCGGCTTTAGGTCCCCAGGTCGTTGGATGCGGTAACCGCTGCGCGATGGAAGCAGCGCTACCGGTTGCATGATCGAACCGTCTGCCGAGGGGATGAACCCCAACAGGGGCGTCTTGGTGTCAGCGTTCCAACCGTCGCTGAGGCTGACCTTGCGAGTGCGGACCGCTGAAGCCACAGCGATCGCTCGGACCGGTTCAACCTCATTGGACTGGTTGAAGTTGGGCTTAACCACATCGAAGCCCTGTACCTGACCGAGGGTTCGAAAGGTCCCAACCAAATCGTCGTCGGTCAGATGATCGGGGTCAAGACCAACCGACCCGGCTTGGTTCACGCTCGCAGTCAAGAAGCTCTTCGTCCACTGAATAAGACGGCGATCCCGCGCCGCGGTACCTTCCTGCTCGGTCGTACCTCGCTGCTCGCAGGCCAAGACTTGGGCAGAGCTGAAGCTCGCCAGCTGCGAGCGGACAGCGGCCTGGTCGCTTTGCTGAAGCTCGCCCAGATCGACTCCAAAACGCTCGCCGAGGGCCAGGCACCACTTTTCGAGTTGCGCGTCGCGATCATCTAAAACCGTCAGCTTGGCACCTACGCGGGCGACCGCGACCATGTCAATCGGACCGTCGTCCGGCCCTACTAGATCGATCGGGCCCGTAACGGTGATCAGAGGCCAAAGCTTCGCGTCGCTGCCAACGAGAAACAGATCGGCCGTTCCCGAAGTGAGGCTAACTGCCTTGTTGTCCCGCATTGAAAGCCGCTTATGTTCCGACATCGCCGCCACTCCCTGCGCTCTCAACCAGCTCCGCGTAGAGACCGCCAAACGCGATCAGCTCATCGTGAGTGCCTCTCTCGGACACAGCACCGCCACGAGCGAGCAGAACGATCTCATCAGCATCGCGAATTGTGCTCAAGCGGTGGGCAATAATCAGGCACGAGCAACCCCGAGCGCGAATCGCGCAGTCAACGGCAAACTCCGCCACGGTGTCTAGCGCGCTCGTTGCTTCATCGAGGATCAAGAAGCTCGGTGAACGGACCAAAGCGCGCGCTATTTCAAGTCGCTGACGCTCACCACCGCTGAAATTAACTCCACCTTCGGCCACCTCTCCATCAAGGCCGCCTGGCCGAGCCAAGATCATGTCCAAAATCTGAGCGTCACGCAGCGCTTCGATCACGAGATCGTCGCTGATCGTCGCGTCCCAGAATGTGACGTTCTCACGCACCGTACCCTTGAACAACATGATCGTCTGGTCGACTTTGGCAAGCTGCGAACCAAGCACCGCAGGGGCAATCTGGT
The DNA here is from genome assembly GCA_005798685.1 of Actinomycetota bacterium. Lineage (GTDB taxonomy): Bacteria > Actinomycetota > Thermoleophilia > Solirubrobacterales > Solirubrobacteraceae > F1-60-MAGs163. Next base: position 6,952 of record SYIT01000112.1, read on the forward strand.
TGATCTCGCGCCCGTCGTAGGTGATGCTCCCTGACTGTGGGATTAAGAGGCCCGCGGCGAGATTGCCGATCGTCGTCTTGCCCGCTCCCGAGGTTCCCACCAGTGCCACGCGACTGCCCGGTTCAAGTTCGAAGCTGAGGCCTTGAACTATCGGCTCGCCGCCGTCGTAACTGAATTCGACATCTCTAAATCTGACCGCGCCGCTGAGCGGTCGCAAAGAAGCAGCCTGAGCTTCTGCGCCGGTAGGGGGCACCAGATAACGGCCGTCGATCGGATTATCGAGTGCGTCATCGATGCGCTCGAGATTGATCGTGATCGTTTGCACTTGGCTGGCAGCCCCCACCAACTGCCCGATCGGACCGTTGATGCCGATAGCGAGCGCTTGGAAGGCAACAAGGCCACCGAGCGAGAGCGACCCATCAATCACGGCCAGCGCGCCGATAATCATGATCGCAACTGAGGTCAGCATCGTTACCAAGAACGGAACGGCGCTAACGACAGCGACCAGCACATCCAATCTGCCTGTGGAAGCGACCAGCCGAGTTTGCTGATCGGCCCACTTGGCGAATACCTCCGCCTCCAAGCCACCCGACTTGATCGTTTCGATCGACTGCAAGCTGGAGATTGTCGTTCCCTGCAGGTCCCCGCTGTTGATCATCACGAGTCCCTGGCTGACTCTTTGCCGTGACACCACCGCCTGCAGCATGGCGAGGTTCACCGCCCCCAAGAGCAGAACGATCAGGGCCAGCACCCAGTTGTAATAGAACATCAAAGCGGCGTACGCAACCATCGCGATCATGGCGATTAGTGAGCTCGCCACTTGCGAGGCGAGCAGCTGCGCGACGCTGCGGTTGTAACCGACGCGCTGAACTATGTCGCCGATATTTCGCGAGGCGAAGAAAAGCGTCGGTAGTCTCAGCACCTTGGCTAGAAAGACGACCGTGTTTTGCGAAGCAAGCTTGCCTTGAATCCTCGCTAAGGCGAAGAATTGAAGGTATGTAAGACCGATTGCCAGGAGGCCAATCACCGCCATCGTTCCGACTACAAAAGGCAAGAAAGTCCTATTGCCGCCCGCCAACACTTGGTTGATGAATACTGCGCCCGCGGGTGCCAACAGAATCCCGGGTAGCAGCGCCAGCAAGCCAGCGATTAGCGCGAGCACGACGCCGCTCCAAGTGCCTGGGAGCTTGGCGAGCAGACTCGATAGCGGATTGAAAGACTGGCCCATCTTTTTGAAGTGGGGCAGTGGCTCGAACGTGAGTGCGGCACCGGAGTAGTAGCGCTCGAACGTTTTTGCCGAATATGTCAATCGACCGAACGCCGGGTCGTTGACGTAGAACGACCCCTTCGCAGCGCCTTCGAGAACCACAAAGTGCTTGCGATCCCACCAGATGATCGCTGGCATCGGCAAACCGTTCAGATCCCCAGCGGTACCTCGATGCACAGTCGGGGCGAGTCCAAACTGCAGCCCGGCGCCCATCATTTCCGAAAACGTTGAGCCGTCGCGATTAACACCGCAGGCCATTCGCAGCGTCCGGAGAGACTCCCACCTTCCAAAGCCAGCAAGAATCATCCCCAGCGAAGCTGCTCCACATTCGAGTGCTTCGATTTGGAGAACGGTTGGAACCTTTTGGCGTCTGCCGGTCCTGACAGGAGCATCTGTCACGGCGGTGGTCGTCACAGCACTCAGCCCCTATCCGCCAAAAAGCAAGGACAGTGGGGCGGGGCTGTCCGTAGTCACGGTGATGATGGCTGCGGCGCTGGCGCGGCCTCTTAGCTCCTCACCCTCGTCGGCAGGGGAAAAGAAGACCGCATAGGGCGCGCCGCCGGCATCGGTGAAAGCTTTTCTTGCAGCGATTGGGTTTCCGATCACGTTCGCGATCTGCGCTTCGGTCAGAGGAACCTGCCCAACACGATCGATCTTGATCGTTCTTGACTCTTGGCTCAGCCGTGGATCGGCCGCCGCGACCGTGATCTTCTCGGCACTCTTGATGATCGAAACGTTGGCCAGCGAGGTGACCGCGAAAATCCATTCCTCTGCGTCCGCGTCGCGCCGATACCCGTCGGCAACCACCGTCGACGGCTCTACCGGCATCCCCTCAACGACCTGGAAGGCCAAAGTCATGTCGGCCGGTGCAACGACCGGAACCGCCGAACCGCCGGCAAAAGGCTTGATCGACATCAGCTCTTGCCCCTTCTTGAACACCTGGCTGGTGTTCTGAGCTTCTCCGCGCGCCGGATCGAAGTTGGCCAAAACGACCGAACCAGAACGGCCAGCCGCTATCTCGATCGGCGTCCCGACATTCGTGATCGTTGCTGGAAGTTCACTCTGTACGGGGATCGCTCCGAATGTCCCCCAGGCCGAAAAAGTGGTGATGACGAAAATGAACGCGACTAGCGCGATCCAAGCCCGTGGTGACGTCGTGCTGCCGAGCTCTCCCCAGTCGTTTTCGGCCGCATTCGCTGGCCTGTCGGTTTGTTGGTCGCTCATCGTTAAGTCAATTTCGGGAGTGATCGAGGCTGCTCGAACCTACCATCTCAATTGAATCAACGGCCACGTGTGGGACAAGCTGCGCCGTCTCAGCGCAGCGCGAAGTAAGCGCCTTCTGCGGCCGCGCCGCGCCGCGGCGGCGATCGGTCGTAGCATTGAGAGACCAACCCTTCGAAGGAGTCCTGATGGCAGCTAAACGTCTGTACGGCGGCGAAACAGCAAAGGCGGTAGCCAACTTCCCGGTCTCCGGCGAGCGCGTGCCGATTCAGGTGATCCACTGGCTGGCGCGGATCAAGGGCGCGGCGGCGCGCGTCAATGGCGAGCTAGGACTGCTGAAGCCGGCGACGGCCCGCAAGATCGCCAAGGCCGCCGACGAGATCGTCGCCGGAAAGCACGACGGCCAGTTCCCGATCGACGTATTCCAGACCGGCTCGGGAACCTCGTCGAACATGAACACGAACGAGGTGATCGCCAGCCTCTCCGGCGCCCACGCCAACGACGACGTCAACTTCGGCCAATCGTCGAACGACGTCTTTCCATCGGCCGTTCACCTCGCAGCGCTTGAGATGACGACCAACGAGCTGCTGCCGGCGCTGAAGATCCTCGAGCGCTCGCTCGGCAAGAAGGCGCGCAGCTTCAAGAACATCGTCAAGGCCGGCCGCACGCACCTGATGGACGCCGTGCCGGTAACGCTCGGCCAAGAGTTCGCCGGCTACGAGACGCAGATCGCGCTCTCGCGCGAGCGGATCGAAGCGACCCTGATCCACGTTCGCCAGATCCCGCTCGGCGGCACCGCAACCGGCACCGGCCTGAACACGCACCGTCGGTTCGCAAAGAAGGTCCGCCGCGAAATGAGTAAGGAGACGGGGCTGAAGATCGACGCACCCGCCCACCCGTTCGAAGCACAAGGCAACCGCGACTCCCTGGTTGAGCTTTCCGGAGCGCTGAAGGTGCTGGCCGTTTCGCTGACGAAGATCGCCAATGACATCGCGCTGATGGGCTCCGGCCCTCGCGCAGGCATTGGCGAGCTTTTCCTGCCGGAGCTGCA
>SYIT01000007.1 GCA_005798685.1 Actinomycetota bacterium
CGGGAGAACTGCAGCACGTTCTTGAAGTTTATGAAGATGCCCTGCGCCGTCTCGGGGCGCAGATAGGCGGTCGAGCCCGAATCCTGCAGCGGGCCGACCGTCGTCTCGAACATCAAGTTGAACTCGCGTGCCTCTGTCAGTTCGCATTCGGGGCCTTCGCCGGGGTGCTTGGAAGGCTTCTTCGGGCAGTCCAGCTGGTCGAGGTGATCGGCGCGAAAGCGCTGGCCGCAGTGCTTGCAGTCGACCATCGGGTCGCTGAAGCCGCCGACGTGGCCGCTTGCCTCCCAGACGCGCGGGTGCTGGAGAATCGCTGAGTCCAGAGCGACCACATCATCGCGCTGCGCCAGCAGCGAACGCCACCATTCGCCTTTGACGTTGGTCTTCAGCAGCACGCCGTAATGGCCGAAGTCGTAGGTCGATCCAAGGCCGCCGTAAATCTCCGAGGAGGGAAAGATGAAGCCGCGCCTCTTGCAGAGCGCGACGATCTTGTCCATTGTCACTGTGTCTTCGGCCATCGCCCCATGCTACGGGGGCGGAGCGCGGCAACGCTCTGAGCCGCTCCTATACTTCGGCCTCGATGCCAATCTATGAGTACAGACGCCCCGACGGAACGACCTTTGAGATTGTTCAGAAAATGAGCGATGACGCGCTCACTGTCGACCCTGAGACCGGTGTTCCAGTTGAGCGCGTATTCCATCCGGTCGCGGTTCACTTCAAAGGCAAGGGCTTCCACAACACCGATTACGGCACCAAGCGCCGCAACCGTGAGCTCGAAGCGTCGGCCAAAGAAGGCGCCGACAAGCACGATGCGAAGACTGCCGACAAGGCCAAAGCAAAGTCTGAATCTTCGTCTGCTGACGCGCCCAAGAGCGATCTGAAGCCGAAGGCCAAGAGCGAAGTGAAGAAGTCGAAGCCAAAGCCGCCCGGCTCAACGGACTGAGCCGCTTAGCCATCCAAGAACTTCTGTACCTGGCGCTCGCGATAGTCGGGGCTGACCGTCAGGCCGGCGCCACCGTCTGGCAGCCTTACCACTCCGTCAGGCTTGAGCACCGCGGGCGAGCCGCCGCCGGAGACGCCGATTGTTGCGGCAAGGCCGAGCAGCCCTGCCGCCCCCATATCGGAGGAGATCGTCTGCGGCGCGTTCCAAGCGATCAGCGGCCAGCGGATGAAACCAACCGGCGAGTACAGCCGCGAGCGCATCGCGCTGATGATCTTCTGCTGGTTGACGACGCGCGTGAGGTCGTTGTAGGAGGAGTCGCATTCGTTCTTTCGCGTCCGCGCCAGCGCCAGCGCCTGTTTGCCGTCGATGTGGTTGGTGCCATCTTTCAGGCGCAGCGTGTAGCCGCCGTTGGCGAAGCCGCCATTGATCTTTGAGATCACGCAGCCGCCGGTGAAGTCGATTCCGCCCATCGAGTTGACCAGGTCAGGGAACTTGTCGAAGTTGACGACGATCACGTGGTTGATCTCGATCCCCAGGTAGGAGCGCAGCGTGCGGATCGAGAGCGCCGCGCCTCCGTAAGCGAAGGCGGCGTTGGCCTTGTTTAGCCCATAGCCGGGAATGTCGACGACCGTGTCGCGCGGGATCGAGAGCTTCGACCCGTGCCCGCCGCCGACGCGCATCAGTTGGATTGAGTCGGAGCGGCTCGGGCCGGAGGTAGCAGCACCTGGCTCCTTCATTCCCTTGACGCGCAGGTCGGAGCCGAGGATCAGCACGTTGGTCGGTGAGATGATCGGCAGGCCCGGCTGGTTCAGCGCCGCTTTCGCCTTGCCGTCAACCTGATCTTGGAGGAACTGGGCGCTGCAGAGGAAAATCACAAAGCTCAGCAGAACCCAGCCGACGACGGCGAGAACGGCGGTCTTGATGATCCGCCGCAGCGTCCAGCGCTTGCGCGGGCGCTTCGCGCGCGGCTGGCGCTGCTGCCTTGGCTGGCGCGGCGCCTTCCCCGGCGGCTCGCTCGCCCGCGGGCGCGGGCGCGAGCGGTAGACGTTGTAGCTGGCGGTTGGGTCGCGTTCAGGCGGTCCGGTGGGCTTACGAGGCTCAGGCGACACTCTCGGTATGGTGGCGACTGTGGCGGCTAACTGCGCAATTGGCGTTGATCTCGGGGGAACAAAGATGCTTGTCGGCGTTGTCGACGAGTCGCTCGGCGTGCTGCACCGCGTTCAGCACCCATCGGCCGGCGAAGACGCGACGGAGCTCCTAGACCAGCTCGGCGAGATGGTCGATGAGGCGCTCGAGGTGGCGCCCGGTGAGGTTTGCGGCGTGGGCTTCGGCGTCGCCGGCATCCTTGACTCCAAGACCGGGCTGATTGCCGCCTCGCCGCACCTGCCGCTGGCTGGCGTGCAGTTCGAAGCGTTGATGGGCGAACGGCTCGGCGTGCCGGTCGCCGTTGACAACGACGGCAACACCTCGATGCTGGCCGAGTGGCTTTACGGCGCTGCGAAGGGAGCCAGCGACGCCGTGATGCTGACCGTCGGCACTGGAATCGGCGGTGGCATTGTCGCCAACGGCGGCCTCGTCCGTGGTAGCAGTGGCGGCGGCGCCGAGTTCGGTCACATGGTCATCGAGCAGGACGGCGAGCAGTGCAGCTGCGGCGGCTACGGCCACTTCGAGTGGTACGCCTCCGGTGATGCGATCGGCCGCGCCGGCCAGCGGGCGCTTGACGTGAGCCCCGGCTCGGCTCTGGCTGCGGCCGCGGCCGAAGGGCGCGAGGTGACCGGCGCGCTGGTCACCGAGCTCGCTCACGACGGCGATGCGGCGTCGATCGAAGTGATCGTCGAAGTTGGCAGGAGGCTGGGGCAGGGGATGGTTTCGATCGCCAACATTTTCAACCCGCAGCTGATCATCGTCGGTGGCGGCGCGATCGCCGCTGGTGATCTGCTGCTGGCGCCGGCGCGTGAAGTTGTAGAGCGTGATGCTCTGGCCTCGCTTGGCGCCAACCTTTCCGTGGTTCCGGCCGAGTTTGGCGCCGACGCCGGCGTGATCGGTGGGGCGGTCTTGGCCTTCGAGCAGTTGGCGCCGCGGTGAGCTCGGCCGCAGCGGGGCGGCTGATCATCTGTCCAACGCCGATCGGCAACCTTGAGGACATCACGCTGCGCGCCGTCGAGGCCCTTCGCAGCGCCGACCTGATCGCATGCGAGGACACGCGAACAACAAAGGTGTTGCTCGATCGCTATGAGATAGCTACGTCGCGAGTTCGCTACGACGAGCACGCCGAGCGGCGCGCGACGCCGGGGCTGATAAAGCGGATCGTCGCCGGCGAAACGGTCGCGCTCGTCAGCGACGCCGGCACGCCGCTGGTCAGCGATCCTGGCTTCGTGCTGCTGCAGGCGGCGTTGGCGGCGGGGCTGACGGTAGAGGTGCTGCCGGGGCCAAGCTCGGTGCTGACTGCGCTGGTTGCCTCGGGATTGCCCGCCGAGCATTGGCGCTTCGTCGGCTTCCTGCCGCGCAAGCGGAGCGAGCTGCTCGAACTGCTTGAGAATGCCCAGACGCTCGTTGCCTTCGAGTCGCCGCGCCGCGCGGCGACGACGCTGGCTCTGCTTGCTGAGCTCGACGCCGAGCGGCCGGTTGCGCTCTGCCGCGAGCTGACGAAGCGTTTCGAGGAGGTCGTTCGCGGCAGCGCCGCTGAGTTGGCGGGGCGCTACGCGGCGACCGCACCAAAGGGCGAGCTGGTGCTAGTGATTGGCGCAGCGCAGGCCGGCAGCAGCGACCGTGCCAGCGCCGAGCAGGCCGTTCGTGAACTCGTTGCCGCCGGCGCCAAACCACGCCCGGCGGCGACCGTGATTGCTGGGCTGACGGGGCTAAGCGCAAACGAGCTCTACCGCGCCGTCGCTGCCTCCCGCGACTGAGCGTCGCTAGGCCGCTGGAAAGAGCTGCGCCAGCGCCGCGCTACGCAGCTGCGGCGCCATGAAGTGGAAGGTGACGCCGACGTTTAAATCCTGGGGTGTGGCGGGCAGCGCGGCAAAGTTGCTTGCCGGCTCAAGCACCTCAGAGACGACGAACTCGGCGCGGATCAATGGATCGACGAAGGAGAAGAGCGAGCGGTAGAGCGTGTCGTCATCGGGGCGTCCGGCGGCGGGAAGCGGGACTGCCAGTGGCGGCAGTTCGGTCGCGCCCAGCAGGTCGCCGTCATCGAGCCGCGGCGTCATCAGGAAGGCTGAAACCCCAGGCCGCCCGCGCACGATCAGCGACCAAAGCAGCACGTCGGCGCCGCGTACGTCGGGGAGGAAGCCGGTGTGAACGTGGATCACCCGAAGCCCCGGCAGCTCAAGGATCTCGGCCGGCATGATGCCACCGCCGCTGAACAGCAGCAGCTTGGCGCCGCTGGCGGCGATCGCCTCACGCAGCGCCGGGTCGCGGTAGCCGCTGACGGCGACGCGTTCGACCGGCGCGCCGAAATCGTCGTAGGAGAAGGAGTCGAACATCGCACTGATCAAATCGGCAGGGTCGTCGAGATGGCCGGCGAGCCCTGCCATGATCGCCGCCATCAGCTCGCGATTTCCGGCGCGCGTGCGGTGGGGGTGAAAGTTGTGCGCGCGCTCCTGAGCCTTCTCAGCCTTCGCAAGGCCGCGGCCGGTGACCTTCGCCAGCGGTCCGCTGCGCGGGTCTTTGATCATCAAAATAATTCGCTCCGGCGCGATTCCGGCGCGCTTCATCCGTGCCAGGTAGGCGCGCGCCTGCGGCCCTTCCCAGGCCAGCACGGTCAGTGGAATCTGGCGGCTCATTTTGCGCCTGCGCTGTTGGCGACGGCGGCGCTGAATCTGCTTTGCGCCCAGTCGCTGAGTTCTCCCCGTAGCGGCATCTGCTCGTTCTGCTCGATTGCCTTCAGCGCGCTGTTGAGGCACTTCAGCGACCAGCCGTCGGCGTCGCTTCCAGTGGCGGCAGGCTCAGCGTTGATAAGCAGAACGCAGGTTGCGCCAGCTATAACCTCCGGCGCTGCCAGCGGCGCGTCCTTATTCGGCTTCCAGCCTGCGCTGTAATCGGCTTGGAGCCGCTTGAATACGTCGATCTGGCGGCAAAGCTCGTTGATCTCATTGCGCTGCTCGCCGGGCGCGGCGATGCCGCCGCCAAGCTTCGCGCCAACAACCGCTGCGCTGCTGATCTGCCCTTCGGCCGGAGCCTCTGCGGCCGGCTGAAGCGCAGCAATCTGGGCGATGATTTCGGCTGGCTCTGTGCTCATCAGGAGGCTCCACGTTGAAGATAACGATCGGCCTTCGCGGCGATCACATCGGCGGCTACGGCGCCGCTGCGGCCAACGTTGAAGATGTTCGCTTTGCGCGCAGCACGAATTGATTCGGTCCAGCTGCCGCGCTCGGCAACTAGTTCCGCGACCGCCGCACCGATCTGCTCCGGGCCGCCTGGCGCGACGACTTTGCCGATCTGCTCGCGGACGCTCGCTTCGAACGGCTCGATCCCGAGCTGCTCGTAGCCGGGGTTGTTGACCTTGCGCGGCACGTCGATGAAGAGAACAGGCCGCTCGGTTCCAAAGGCGAACTCCAGCGCAGCTCCCGACCAGTCGCTGACCATCAGGTCGGCGCACTGGAGTGAATCTTGCGAGGCGACGTTCTCTTCGAGCGAGAACTTTGGATCACCAGCAAAGCGCTCGGCAAGCCGATCGATCGCGGCCGGCGTGTGCCTGCGCGTCATCGGGTGTGGCCGCGCGATAACCGAGGCGCCGGTAGCCAGCAGCGCTTCGATCACTTCCACGCCGCAGCTCTCAAAGAGGCAGTTGGGGCCCCACGACGGCGCCACGACGATCAGCGGTGGGTCGTTCACAGCGCGCTGCTCGTTGGTCAGCTGCGCGCGGCGCTCGATGATCGTGTCGAGCCGCCCGTAGCCGTGCTCGATCAGCTCCTTGGCTGGAAGCCCTTCGAGTTCCTCGCGGCGGCGCGTCTCGGCGACCATATAGGGGCCGACGCAAAGAATCGCTTCGTAGAAATCGAAGCCGTCGGGCTCGTAAATCATGTGCGTGCTGGCGATCGAGTGGTGAACGTAAAGGTGCTCGATTCCCAGCGAATCGGTCAGGCGGCTCTTTGGCAGCAGCTTCGTGCCCAGCTGCGGCACGGTCGCGACAACGACGCCGGCCTCCATCGTCTGGAAGGTGAAGCCGCGCTTGGCGCCCTCGCCGATGTTGAAGAGGTGCATGCCCGCAGGCGTGTCAGTGAGCAGCGGGTCGGAGTCACTCGAAGTGAGGTAGGCCAGCTCGCGCCGGTGGCGGCCGAGCAGCTCGCTGACGATCGGCTCGAAGTGGGGCCATGAGCCGCCGTCCTCGGCGTAGAAGGTGATCGCCCGCTGGGCCTTCGTCAGCTTGCCGTACTTGGCCTTGCCGCCGTCCTTTTTAAACAGCGCCATCTGTGGCTCAGTCGCGCAGCGGGTCGAAGCGGGTATCGAGCAGGCCGCGCGCGTGGAGCTCCTCAAAGCGATCGAGGTCCTCAACCGTGTCAACTTCGAGCCAGCCGCCTTCTACCGGCACGGCATGAACAGCAATTCCGGTATCGATCAGGTGCTGGAGCAGGTCGGTCATGTACATCGCATCCGCGGTGCGGCCACCGAAGCGTGTTTCAGGGTCGATCGCGTCGATTGCGGCGACCATCTTCTCGGCGCCGCTTGCCGAGATGCGGATCAGCCCCATGTACTGTCCCTCGATCTCGTCAAGGCTCTTTGGCGGGTTGCCAAGCTCAATCACATTGCCGCCCTCGTCGAGCCGCAGCGTCTCTGCGTCGTCGAGCGGGTCCTCCATCCGCATCGCCCAAAGGCTCTGCCAACCGAGGTCGATCGTGATCGAAACGTCGGCCTCGTCAGCCAGCAGCGCTTTGACGATGTTCGGCTGGTAGAGGATGTCGCCGTAGGCGATCAGCAGGTCGTCGCCGCTTAGCAGCTGCTCGCGCGCAGCGATCAGGCTGACGACCATGTTGGTCGAATCAAAACGCGGATTGTGGACGCGGCGCGTGCCGTAGGCCTCAAGCTGGTCGGCGCGGTAGCCGGTGGCGATCGTGATGTCGTCGATGCCGACCCGCGAGAGCACCTCAAGCTGCCACTCCAGCAGCGGCTTGCCGGCCAGCGGCACGAGCGCTTTCGGGCGGTCTTCGGTGTAGGGCCGCAGGCGGTTGCCTTCTCCGGCAGCGAGGATGATTGCGCGGGTCATTCAGCTCTTTCCGAGCAGTTGCTCGATTAGTGCGACGTCGTCTGAGTCGGTTTCGCCCCGCTCCGGGTGCCACATCAGTGCGACCTGGGGGAGCGTCGAGTGGATCATCGCTTCAACGGTGCCGTCGGGCGCGCTCGCCGCCAGCTCCCATCCATGCGGAACGGCGCTTGGCCCAGCGCCCCAGTTGTGAAACGAGTTGACGCTGCGGCCGTCACGGATCGGCCAATGCGCGGCGGCGGCGTGAGCGGTGATCGGGTGGTCCTGCGCCACGTGGCCTTCGACTGGGATTAGCGAGCCGCCGCCGCTGTCAATGATCAGCTGAAGGCCGCGGCAGACGGCCAGCAGTGGGGTCGCTTGCTTGCTTGCCTCTTCCAGCAGCAGCACCTCGGTGCGGTCGCGCTCGGGCGCGGCGTCCGGCCCAGCGACAAAGTGGGCAAGGTCGTTACCGCCGGTCAGAACGATTAGTGCCGGGTCGGCCGCGGAGAGCCAGTCGGCCGGGTCGGCAAGATCGTTTGGCATCGGCAGCGCAATCAGGCCGAGCGATTCGAGCAGCGCCGCCCAGCGCTGGTCGAGCGCGTCGCGTCGCTCGTCACGATCGGAGAAAACCTCGACCCGCTGGCTGACCACTGCCCGCTTGCCGGCGCCGCTCATCCGAGGATCTCGATCGTTCGGCTCGAGCAGTCGAGGCTGACGACGCTGGCCAAGGCAAGCGCATTGAAGCGCGCTTCACCGACGCCGATTGCGGCCGGCAGGCCAAGCTCGGCGGCGCGCACCGCCATGTGCGAGTTGGCACCGCCGTACATCGTGATTAGGCCGGCGATGTTGCGCGCCAGCATCCAGTCGTAGCCGGGGTCTGCGGTTGGGATTAGTACCAGCTTGCCGGCGACGTCGACCGATGGGCTCTCCGGTGCGACGACAACTTCGGCCTGTACGGCGCCGTTGGTTACGAAGTTTGGCTCGGCTTCATCCTGCTCAAAGCAGCTGATGTCGCTGCTGTCGCTGAGCTGCCCCGGCAGGCAGACGGCTTGGCTGAGCAGGTGAAGCTCAACCCCCTCGTCGGAGCGGCTGAGCAGGAAGTCGCGCGGGTCGGCCAGCACTTCGCGGCATCGTAGGAGATCCTCGAGTGCAATGTGGGCGAGTTCGCCGCGGCTGATCTCAAGCGAAGCGCCGTACTGCGCGATCGCTTCGAGCGCCAGGCTCAGCGCGCGAGTGAAGACGAACTTGCCCTCCTCGCGCCCGGAGATCGCGGCCCGCGCGAAGTGATCGAAGTCCTCCGCGCCGAGCTCAAGGCCGAGATCAGCGAGCGCTGCCGTGATAGCTGCTGCGCTCTGCGGCTGCCATTCGAACTTCGCTGGCGCCGGCGGCTCGCTGGCTCGCTCAACGATCGGGCCGAGGTACTCGTCGGCGGCGGCGGCGTACCAAGGAGAAGTGATGTCGTAGGTGCCGGGGCGCAGGTGGCCGTAGCGGGCGATCAGCTGCTCCCAGCTGAGGCTCCCCTGCTTGACCGCCCAGGCGTCGCTGCGCAAGCACCCGAGCACGGTTTCGACCGAGGCGAGGACCCGGTCGGCTTCGTCGGCCGGCAGCGCGCCAGTCGCCACCAGTGAGCGCAACAGGCTGGCGGCGACGAATCCAGCGCGCGCGAGGTGGGCGAAGACCGGCGTGCCGGTGCGCCGCGCGGCGTCGAGCTGCGCTGCTGCGCGTTCCAGCGGGGCAAGCTCCGAAGCTTCGATCTCACTGACCGTTTCCGCCAGCCCAGGCAGCACGGCGAGGTCATCGTCAACGCGGGCAATCCCTGCGGCCGTGATCTCACGCAGCGCCGTTTCGAGCTGCGCTACGTCGTCGGCGCTGAGGCCGCTGTCGATCAGCCGCTGCGAGCTGAGCGCAAAGTCGGGTGTCAGGCAGGTGAAGAGGATGTCGAACTCAACCTTGTCGTGGAGCTCGGGTTTTGCAGCCAGCTGCGCGAGATAAGCGTCAACCAACCGCTCGGCCAGCTCGTCCGGCAGCGAGGCCGGAATGAACGAGTTGAAGCTGGCGCGAACATCTACATAGGGGTGGCCGGCAACGTCGAAGAGCAGCGCGCAGGGGCGCAGGTCGCGGTAGCCGTACTCGGCCCGCTGCTGCGCCCAAACCTCATCTGTCACTAGGTAGCGGTAGAGGCTGGCGGCGAGCTGCTTAGGCGTCGTGCCAATGATCTCGGCCGGGTTCCAGTCGCTCATAACGCTGAAGTGGGCGCTGGCGCCAAGTATCGTCGGGCCCGGCGCGCTGCGGGCGCTGAGCGCTTCGCGCGTCTGCTCGATCACCTCGTCAACGTCAGCGTCGGCGACCGCCACCGGGCTGTGAGCCATCACGATCGGCCGCGCCTGAAGGATGTGCGTCTGCTCGCCGCAGACGGCAAACTCAATGTCGAGCGCGTCGTGGCCGATCAAACCTTCGATTCTGCGCACAGTGTCGAGCACGCCGGCCAAGCTTGCCGGGACGCTGGCCGGTGTTCGGCTACTGCGATGGACTACTAGCGTGCGCACCTCGCGCCCCGCTGTAACGGCATCGGTCTCCCGCGAGGCGTCGTCGTAATTGATCACGTAATAGGGAGCGCCGGTTGCGTGCGTGCGCGTCATCACGACGCCGCTCATCACAACATCGGTCAGCATCTCCTGGACCAAAACTTGATCGTCGTCGTCGGCGTCGCCATAGGAAGCCAACACGTCGCTGATCGCCTCGCTCAAAGCCTCGCCGCTGCGCTCCACGTCGAGGATGCTGGTGTAGCGGCCGGCGCCGGATTCAAGCCAGCCGTCCTCTGAGCGGGCGCTGCTGCGGACGATCAGCTTCTCGCCGCTGAGCTCGCCGAGGATCTGCTCGGTTATTACTTCTGGCTCGCTCGCCCAGCGCTCAGCCGTGAACGAAACCTGCGCGCCGATCACGCCGCCGTGGTCCATCGGCCGTAGCCGTTCGAGCGATTCGGCCTTGGTGCCAAGAATGAAGCGGGCCAAGTCCTGCTTGGCGTCGAGCTCGGCCCAGTCGCCTTCAAGATCAACCGCGCCAACCTCGAGCCCGGCTGCGAGGCACAGCGCGACGATGTCGGGGAGCGTCGACTTCTCAGTCAGGCGACGCTCGGCGAGCGCTGCGATTACAAGCTCTATCGCCTTGGGGTCGAAGCGGACGATTCCGGCGAGCTCGGCGTTGGCCTCGTCGGTAGTCAGCTCGCGGCCGATCGCCTCCACCTGCTCCCCGCCGAAGAGCACCTTCTCGGCGTGATCCAAGTCGGCCGTGGAGCGGTCGCTGTAGCGGCTGCGCCAATGCGAATCGACGGCGACGGCAAGCTGGCCGGGCGCGCCGCGCAGCGCGGCAACTGACTGCGGGCGCAGGATCACGTCCGAGTAGGCGACATAGGTCTGCCGCTGCGGGTCGAGCCCGGCGAGGCTCAGCGAACCGGCCGGGCCGCTGTGCTGCCAGCCCGGGTTGAGCACGATCTGCACTTCCGGGTAGCGCTGGAGCACCTCCTCGGCGCGGTAACCGCCGACGAAGCGGACTTCGGCCTCGTCGAGCGCTGCGAGCGCCGCCAGCGTCCAGTCAAGAACGCGCCCGTGTTCGGGAATGTCGACGACCGCCGAGGGAAGGCCGCCCCAGACTGCGCGGCCAGCACCAAGGATTACGGCGAGCGGCGGTTGATTCGCGGCAGACACGCGGGAATCGTAGCGTTCACGGGCTGCGGCGCTGGGCAGCGGCTGCCCGCGCCGTGACGGCGCTGGCGTGATCTGTTGTGGTTCTCGAACGAGATCGAAACGGCGGCGGCGCGATGCCTAAAAATCTGGCCGCTCGCACCTAACCTCGGCGTCGATGACCGGCCTGGTTCTTAGATCGCTTGCGCTTGCGTTCGTTGTTGTCTCAGCTAGCCCGGTTGCTGCCGGGGCGGCGCGCTGGCAGTGGCCGCTCGCGCAACACCGCGTCGAGAGTCGCTTCGATTACGAGCGAAGCGATCGCTACCGAGGCGGTGCGCACCGCACTCTTAGCTTGCGTGGCGCGGCGGGAGCCCCCGTGCGTGCGGTGTGCAGTGGCGTCGTCAGCTTCGCTGGGCTGCTCCCTGACGGGCGCCATGGCGTCACAATCCGCTGCGGCCGGCTGGCCGCAACCGAGCTCGGGCTGCTGCGCTCCGAGGTCGCGCGCGGCGAGTCGGTGCTCGTTGGGCAGCGGCTCGGTGCACTTGGTCCTGGGCGACTGCTCAGCATTGGCGCCCGCCGCTCGGATGACCGCGACGGCTACTCCGACCCGCTTTCGCTGCTCGCCGCGCCGCCACGGAGCTTGCCGATCTTGCCGCTGGCGCCGCGCGGGCGCCAAGCCCCGCCGCCACCGGCGGCGGCAAGGCGTGCTCCGTCGCGCGCAGCCGGCGCAGCGGAGTCGGCGTCTCCATGGTTGCTTGGCGCCGCTTGGCTCGGGCTGGGGGTCAGCGGCGCAGCAATCGGCGCGGGGATTGCACTACGCGGGCGCTGCGCGCGCCGCGAACTGCCACCGGCTGCAGTGGTCCGGGCCCAGCGCCAGTAGTGATCTAGCGGCGACCTCGCCGCGTGCCTGCGCGCCCGCTAGCGTTCAGCACGATGGCCCGGCCCGCTTTCTACGTAACCACTCCGATCTATTACGTCAACGCTGCCCCCCACCTAGGGCACGCGTATACGTCGATCGCGGCTGACGTGCTCGCCCGCCACCACCGCCAACGCGGCGATGAGGTCTTCTTCCTGACCGGCACCGATGAGCACGGTGAGCCGGTCGTGCTGGCCGCCGCCGCCGAGGGGGTTGAGCCGCAGGCGCTCGCCGATCAGAACGCTGAGCGCTTCCGCGCGCTGATGCCGCAGCTCGAGGCAAGCAATGACTTCTTCATCCGCACCAGCGACGAGCAGCACGTTGCCGCAGTGCAGCAGATCCTCGAGCGGGTGAAGGCGAACGGCTACGTCTTCGAAGGCACTTACGAGGGCTGGTACTGCCCTCGCTGCGCCGACTTCAAGACCGCGCAGGAGGTAGCCGAAGGGAATACCTGTCCAATCCACAACATTGAGCTCACGCGCGAGAACGAACAGAACTGGTTCTTTAAACTCTCCGCCTTTCAGGAGCGGCTCGAAGAGCTATTCGATGGCCAGCCCGACTTCGTTCAACCGAAGACGCGCTACAACGAGGCCCGTTCATTCCTCGCCAGCGGGCTGCAGGACGTTTCGCTATCGCGCCGCGGGATCGAGTGGGGGATTCCCGTGCCTTGGGACACCGACCAGACGGTTTACGTTTGGTGGGACGCGCTGCTGAACTACTACACGGCATTGACCTACGCCGAGCCAGGCGAGGATTTGGCAGCGCGCTTCTGGCCAGCCAACTACCAATTGATCGGCAAAGACATCCTCAAGTTCCACGCGGTCTATTGGCCGGCGCTGCTGATGGCCGCCGACCTGCCGGTTCCCCGGCACCTCTTCGTCCACGGCTTCCTGCTGATGGATGGCGAGAAGATGAGCAAGTCGCTGGGCAACGTGCTCGACCCGTTCGCAGTGATCGAGCGCTACGGCGCCGACGCGCTGCGCTTCTACCTGCTGCGCGACGTGCCGTTCGGCTCCGACGGCTCGGTCTCAGCCGCGTCGTTTGAGGCTCGCTACGAGAATGAGCTAGCCAATGAGTACGGCAATCTGGCGGCGCGAACAATTGCGATGGTCCACCGCTACCGCGGCGGCATCGTTCCGGCGGCGCAGCTCGACGTTGATCTGGCGAGCGAATTTGAGGGCCTTCCTGAAGCGGTCGCGTCGCTGATTGACAAGGCCGAAGTGACGCAGGCACTGGAGGCAATCTGGGCGCGCGTCCGACGCTGCAACCGTTACGTCGAGGAGTGCGCGCCGTGGACGCTCGCTAAGGACGACGCCAGCGCTGAACAGCTCGACGTCGTGCTGGCAACGCTCTGCGAGGCGCTGCGCTCGCTGACCGTGTTGCTGGCGCCGTGGCTGCCGGCCAGTGCCGCCAAGCTGCTCGGCGCGCTCGGCGCGAGTGACGAGAGTTACGCCGCGGCAAGCTTTGGCAGCGGTTCGCTGGTGGCGATTGAGAAGATTGAGCCAATGTTCCCGAAGGATTCTGACGAGGCAAGTTAGGCCACAGCGATGATCGACAGCCACACCCACCTCGATTTCTGCGAGCCGCCAAACGCGGAGCTCGTCGCTGAGGCGCTCGAACTGGGCGTCACGAAAATCCTCACTGTCGGCACCGACGCTTCAAGCTCGCGCTCCGCTCTAGCCGCCGCAGCCGAGTTCGATTCGGTCTTCGCTGCCGTAGGCCACCACCCAAACAATGCGACCGGGTTCTCCAGCGCGGAACGCGCCGAGCTTCGCGAGCTGGCTGCCGATCCGCATTGCCACGCCGTCGGCGAGACCGGCTTCGACCGGTACCGCGAAGGGGCGCCGCTTGAGGATCAGCGGCTCGCCTTCGAGGCGCAGATCGAGATTGCCGGCGAGCTTGACAAGCCGCTGATCATCCACACTCGCGACGCCGATGATCTTTCGATCGAGATGCTGCGCGAGCGAGCCAGGGGCGTCCGCGTGGTTCTGCACTGCTTCACGATGCCGACGCGGCTGGAGGAGTGCCTCGCCGAGGGTTGGTGGATCTCATTTGCCGGCAATGTCACCTACCCAAAGGCGACCGACTTGGCCGCCGCCGCTGCGTTGGTGCCGGATGACCGTCTGCTGGTTGAGACCGACGCACCTTACCTAACCCCGCAGCAGCGCCGCCACGAGCGCAACACGCCCGCGCGCGTGGTTCACACGGCCGAGTTTGTGGCTGAGCTTCGAGGCGCCGATTACGCCAGCTTCGACCAGATGATCGAGCGCAACGCGGACGATCTGCTGGGCTGGTGATCGCAATCGTCGCTGAGCGAGAGGAAGAGCTGCCGCTCCAGCCGAGCCTGCGCAGGATTCGCCAGTTCGACGTTCGCCCCAAGCACGACCTTGGCCAGAACTTCCTGATCGACTCCAACATTCTCGGCGTGATCGATCGCCTAGCTGAGCTCGGGCCGGACGACGTTGTGCTTGAGATCGGTGGCGGGCTCGGCGTTCTCAGCGAGCACCTCGCGCCGCTCTGCGGCCATCTGCACGTGATCGAGCTTGACCGGGCGCTGGTGCCGGCGCTTGAGGACGCGCTCGCAGCAAACCCCAATACGACGCTCCACATCGGCGACGCGATGGTGCTCGATCTAGTCGAGCTTGATCCGCCGCCGACGAAGGTCGTCGCCAACCTTCCCTACGGCATCGCGGCGACGGTAATTCTGCGCAGCGTCGAATTGCTGCCGCAGGTGACACGCTGGGTCGCGATGGTCCAGCGCGAGGTTGGCGAGCGCTTCGCTGCCAGCGCAGGTGAGAAGGCCTATGGCGCGCCGTCGGTGATCGCCCAGCTGAGCTGCGAGGTGCGCGTCGCGCGGGCGATTTCGCGCAACGTTTTCCATCCGGTTCCAAAAGTTGATTCGGTGCTGATCACGCTCGATCGAACCGGCCCGCCGCCGGCCGATGACCTGCGCAAGCTCGTCCGCGCCGCCTTCGCGCACCGCCGCAAGGCGCTGTCGCGTTCACTGGCCACGGCCGGCTACGGTGGCAGCGAGATTCGCGAGCGCGCCCGCGCGGCGCTCGCGCAGCTCGGGCTGCCGCTCGATCTCCGTGCCGAGCGGCTAACGCCAGATCAATTCCGCGCACTGCTCGAGGAGCTTGAGCGATGAGCGCGCTGCGCGAGATGGCTCCGGCCAAGATCAACCTCGGCTTGACGCTCGGCCCCTTGCGTGAGGACGGCCGCCACCGCCTGGTGACGGTGATGCAGCCGGTTGCGCTCTGCGATTCGCTCGAACTTCTGCCGGCCAAGCTCGGCAGCAGCGGCGACCGGACGCTATGCCCCGGCGTCGAGGGGGAGAACCTTGTCGACAGGGCGGTTGCCAGTTTCCGCGAAGCGAGCGGCTGGCGCGGAGCTGCCGTCCAGATTGAGATTGAAAAAAAGATTCCAGTCGCCGCGGGGATGGCCGGTGGCTCTGCCGACGCGGGCGCAGCGCTGCGCCTGCTCGCGCGAGTTTCGGGAATCGCAGACGAAGAGCTTCTGATGGCGGTCGCGCGCAAACTTGGCGCCGACGTGCCAGGGCAGCTGCGGCCGCGGCGTTACCTCGCCAGCGGCGCGGGAGAGGAGCTGCGGGCGCTGCCCGAGGCGCCGCCATTTGGTGTGCTCGTTGTGCCGTCCGATCACGGCCTTTCGACAGCCGACGTTTTCAACGAGGCCGACCGGCTGGGGCTGGCGCGTAGCATCGCCGAGCTTGAATCGCGCCAAGCCGAGTTGGTTGGCGCGCTCGCCGCGGGCGCCGCCTTCGCGCCGCGCGAGCTGCTGATCAACGACCTTGAGCCGGCCGCCGTATCGCTTGAGCCGGAGCTCGCTTGGACGCTCGACGAGGTTCGCAGCGCGGGAGCTGAGCAGGCGCTTGTCTGCGGTTCAGGCCCAACTGTGATCGGCCTCTTTGCTGATCTCGACGATGCCCGCGGCGCCGCGCTTGCGCTCTCTGGCCGCACTCCGGCGCCGTTCGCCGTTGAGCCGTGGTATTCCACCGTGATGCCGGACGCCAACACTGAAGGAGCTTCGTCTTGAAGATCCTGCCGCTGATCGGCGCGGCCGCGCTGGCATTCTTTCTGGTCAACCGGCGCAAGAAGCTTGAACTACCGCTGATCATCGGTGGCATCATCGCTGTCGCTGGCCTCTGCGTTTACGGCAGCGGCCTCGTAGTGCTGCCAAACCTCGAAGAGCTGCTGACCAGCGTCGGTGCAACGCTTGGAGACTGGACCTACTTGCTTGTTGGCATTCTTGCCTTCCTTGAAACAGGCGCGTTCGTTGGGCTGATCGCCCCAGGCGAAACGGCGATGGTCGTAGGTGGCGTCGTCGCCGGCCAGGGCGAGATCTCGCTCGTTACGCTGATTGGGGTCGCATGGTTTGCGGCGGCGATGGGTGATCTCGTCAGCTACGAACTTGGGCGGCGGTTGGGGCGCGAGTTCATCGTCAAGCACGGCCCGCGCTTTGGCATGAACGCTGAGCGGCTCGAAATGGTTGAGAAGTTCTTCGACAAGCACGGCGGCAAGGCGATCTTCATCGGCCGCTTTATCGGCATCGTCCGCGCCGTCGCACCGTTCCTTGCCGGTTCGAGTGGAATGCCGATGCGTAAGTTTTTGCCCTACGACATCCTCGGCGCCGGGCTTTGGGCGACGACCTTCATCACTCTCGGCTACATCTTTTGGCAGAGCTTCTCAACCGTTCTGAAGGTTGCGAAGGAGGGTGCGCTGGGGCTCGGGATCGTGATCAGCGTGATCTTCGCGCTGGTCTGGGTTGTGCGCCACCTGAGCAAGGAGGAGAACCGCCGCGCGCTTGAGCAGAAGATGCTCGCCGCGCTCGATCACCCGGGGCTGCGCTTGCTGCAGCCGCTGGTGCGCTGGGTGCAGGGGCCGCTGCGTTTCTTTGTTGCGCGTATTACGCCCGGCACTACCGGCCTTGACCTGACGACGCTGCTGGCCTTCGTTGCCGTTGGCACGTTCGCCTACGTCAGCTACTGGATCGTGATCGTTGAACGCGGTTTCGGGGCGATCGACAAACAGGTTCAAGGCTGGGCGGTTGATCTTTACAACCCTGCTGCCGTGACTCTCGCCGAAGTTCTGACGACGCTCGGAGCGCCGCTGCTGATGTTCACGCTCGTCGCCGTAGTCACGGCCGCGCTGCTGATCCGTCGCCACTGGCTTGAGGCATTCGTCCTCGGCGCCGGGATGGTGATGACATTCGGTTCGGTTCAGCTCGGCAAGCTGCTGCTTGATCGCCCGCGCCCGCCCGGAGCGCTGGTTGAGGCAGCCGGTTCCTCATACCCGTCGAGCCACACCGCCTACGCCGTCGCTTGGGTTGTGCTGGCAGCGATCGCAGTGCGCTTAATTCCAGCGCTGAAAGGGAAGTGGTGGATCGTCGGCGTCGCCTTCATCATTCCTGTTGTAGTTGACGCGACGCGCGTCTACCTCCGAGTTGACTGGCTCTCCGACACGCTCGGCGGCGGCGGCGGCGCGGTGGCCTGCTTCGCGCTGATGGCGATCATCGCGCTATTCGTCAAGGTCGTGCGCGATACTGTGCCGACGAAAGTAAATGGATAACGAATCAATCATTTTGCTGGTCGGCGGCTTCAGCCTCGTCTTCGGCGCCGCAGCCTGGGTTGGGCTGATGGCCGCGCCCGCTTGGCAGTCCTACAGCACGCTCTGGCAGCGGCTGGCTGGAGTCTTCCTTTCGCTCTATGCGCTCGCGGCGTTCATGGTTCTTGGCATTGCGCTGGGCGCCGTTGTGATCTGGTTCTGGGACCGCGTTTCAACCTGATTCCCCGGCGCGCGTAGAATCGTCTGATGCCTACGTCGGCTCGTCGGAGCTCTGCTTCACTAGATCTTGAAGCGCTTGAGGCGATTACTGACGCCGTTGAGTCGGGCGCCGGGCTGCCTGAGGTTGTTCGCGCCGCCGCGCGGGCGCTTGAGGCGAGCCTTGCCGTCAGCGATCGCGCCGGCCACGTGCTGGCCGTGGCGGCGCGCTCAACTGCCGATGAAGCCTCGCTGCTGGCCGATGGCAGCGGCGTCAAGTTGATTGAGCTGCGCGTCAGTGACGCGCCTGTTGGAGTGCTGCGCCTGCGCCCGCGCGGTGAGCTCGACGCTTCGCTGCTGCGGCTCGTAACTACCTTGATCAGCTCTGAGGTTGAACGCGTGCGCGCTCCCTCGCGCGCCTCGGCTGAAGCTGCCGAGCTGTTTCTGCTCGCTCTCTTGGCACGGGAGATTGAGGACGGCGTCGCGGTAGCGGCGGCCGCCGCCGAGCTGGGGACGAACCTCGATAACGGTGCCAGCATGATTGTCGTCCGCGCCCACGCCCACGTTGCAGCCGGTGAGGGTCGCCGGGCCCGCGTCCATTCGCTCGTCGATCGCGCGGCCCGCGGCGTTGCGGCCGACTCCTTGAGCGCGCTGACGCCGCCGCGTGACCTACCCGGCGACGACGTAGCCGTGTTGCTGGCAAGCGGCGATGATGCGCTTGCCGCTCGCGCGGGGGAAGCAATTCGCAATGAGCTGCTTTCAGGCCTTCCCGGCCACACGGTCACGATCGGCCGCAGCCGCGCTTGCGAGGACCCGGCTCAGCTCCACCGCGCGGCGGCCGAGGCGCTGCTGGCCGTGAATGTGGCCGAAGGCGACGACGACCACCCGATCATGGCCTTCGAGCAGACCGGCGCCTATCGGCTGCTGCTTTCGGCGATGGCCGACAACCCCGACGAGCTGCGGCGCTTCTACGCTGAAACGGTTGAGCCGCTCGTCGCCTATGACGAGCAGTACGAAACCGACCTGATGCTGACGGTCGAAACCTTCCTTGAGGCCGACGGCAACGTTGCCGGCACCGCGCAGCGGCTGTTCACTCACCGCCATACGGTCCGCTACCGGCTGGAGCGGGTTCGTGATCTTTGCGGCCACGACGTCGGCTCCAGCGACGGCCGCGAGAAACTCAGCCTCGGGCTGAAGGCGATGCGCGTGCTTGGAATTCCCCGCCGTGGCGGCCCGGCCGGCGAGCCCGGCCTTAGCGCGGGCCGCGTCTCGAAGCCACGCTGAACGATGTGCTCGCCGTCGCCGGCGGCCAGTGCTTATTATCAGGGGAGTTCCAGTGGGGGGTGGTGTAACGGCAGCACAACGGCCTTTGGCGCCGTTAGTCGGGGTTCGAATCCCTGCCCCCCAGCTAGCAGGCCTGCAGGTGTTCGCCCGCAAGTGCGCTTTTGGCGCTTGCGCTCTACGATGTGAGCGTGTCCGCTAACACCGCCGTCATTTTGGCCGCCGGCCGGGGGACACGTATGCGCTCGCGCACGCCGAAGGTTCTCCACAACCTCTGCGGCCGCCCGCTGATCGAGTGGGCGCTGGTCGCCGCGCGCCAGTCAGGCTGCACGAAGCTGATCGTCGTCGACGCCCCGGCGCGACCGCTCGACGGGCTACTCGGGGATGACGTTGAGCTGGTTGTTCAACCGCAGCCCGACGGAACGGCTGGCGCGGTGGCGGCGGCAATCGACTCGCTTCCCAAGTCTGGCCCGGTCGTGATCCTCAGCGGCGACGTGCCGCTGATCAGCCCCGAAACGATTCACGAGCTGATCGAAGTTCATCAGCAGAGATCCGCCGCCGCGACCGTCGCCACGGCGCTGCTTGACGACCCAAGCGGTTACGGGCGCGTCGTTCGCAGCGCCGACGGCGGGCTGGAGAAGATCGTCGAAAGCAAAACAGAGGGCGACGCGACCGCTGAAGAGCTGCTGATCACGGAGGTCAACAGCGGCGTCTATGTTTTCGACGCGGCGGCGCTCGCAGCCGCGATCGGCGGCGTCGGCAGCGACAACAGTCAAGGTGAGCGCTATCTGCCTGCCGTGCTGCCACTGATTGCGGCCGCCGGCGGCAGCCTGATCGCTCATGTGGTCGACGATCCGTCGATGCTGCTCGGCGTCAACGACCGCGTTGATCTCGCTGAGCTGCGCGATCTTGCGCAGATGCAGATCATCGAAGCCCACCTGCTCGGCGGCGTTGACATTGTCGCCCCGGCCTCAACGCAGATCGATGTAGCTGTTGAGATCGGCGCCGACAGCGTGATCGAACCATTCACGGCGCTCTGCGGCGCAACGAAGATCGGTGAGCGCTCGACGATCGGCCCCGATTCGACTCTGACCGACGCGACGATCGGCGACGAGGTAACGGTGCTGCGTAGTCACCTGACCGACTGCGAGGTGCTTAGCCAGGCCAGCATCGGCCCGTTCTCACACCTGCGCCCAGGTTCGCTGGTGCGCGAGCGCGCAAAGGTTGGCGCCTTTGTCGAACTGAAGAACGTCGACATCGGCGAGGGGGCGAAGGTCCCTCACCTTTCTTACCTTGGCGATGCCGAGGTTGGCGCAGGCGCAAACCTCGGTGCGGGAACGATCACGGCCAACTACGACGGCGTCAATAAGCACCGCACCGTTTTCGGCGAGCACGTCCACGGCGGCGTCCACGTCTGCTATGTCGCACCGGTTGAGCTCGGCGAGGACTCTTGGACGGCGGCCGGCAGCGTGATCACTGAAGCGGTGCCGCCAGGCTCGCTAGCGATCGGTCGCGGGCGCCAAGAGAATAAGGACGGTTACGACGCGCTCCGCAAGGCAGAGGCCAAGAATCAAAAATGACCGATCTCGCGCCTAGACTCCCAACCGAAATGGTGACGACGCAGAGCGGCCTGCAGCCGGCGACCAGCATCCCGATCGATTACGACAAGCGGATGATGATCGTCTCCGGCCGCGCCCACCCCGAGTTGGCAGCGAAGATCGCCGAGCGTCTTGGCGTCGAGCTTGGGCCGGTAACGCTGAAGACCTTCTCCAACGGCGAGGTTTACTGCCGCTTTGACGAGTCGATTCGCGGCGCCGACGTTTTCATCGTTCAGCCAACATGCGGCAACCCGACCACCGGCGTCACCGCCAACGACGCCTTGATGGAGCTGATGGTGATGATCGACGCCGCCGTCGGCGCCTCAGCCCACCGCGTGATCGCCGTAACTCCTTGGTATGGCTACTCGCGCCAGGATAAGAAATCGGCTCCTCGTGAACCGATCAGCGCGCGACTGGTTGCGCGGATGCTCGAGTCGGCCGGTGCCGACCGCGTTCTGACGATGGATCTTCACGCCGGGCAGGTTCAAGGTTTCTTCCAGATTCCGGTCGACCACATGACGGCGATGTTCATGCTGACGCAGTACTTCGAAGATCTTGGCCTCGGTGACCTCGTCGTCGTCTCGCCTGACGCCGGCCGCGTAAAGCTAAACAAGAAGTTTGCTTCCAAGATTGGCGCCGAGCTGGCGATCCTCGACAAGGAGCGCCCCGAACATCAAGTTGCTGAAGTCGGTTACGTGATCGGTGACGTTGACGGCAAGACCGCCGTGCTCGTCGACGACATGATCGACACC
>SYIT01000113.1 GCA_005798685.1 Actinomycetota bacterium
CGACACCTACCGCGCCTCCGGCGCCGGTGGCCAGCACGTAAATAAGACCGATTCAGCGGTGCGGATCACGCACCGTCCGAGCGGGATCGTCGTTCAGTGCCAGAACGAGCGTTCACAGTCGTCGAATAAAGAGACGGCGATGAAGATGCTGCGAGCAAAGCTACTTGAGGCCGAGGAGCGCCGCCGCAGCGAAGAGATTGCCACCGCAAAGGGTGAGAGCCAAGACGTCAACTTCGGCTCGCAGATCCGCTCCTACGTTCTTCACCCTTACACGATGGTCAAGGATCATCGCACCGACGTTGAGATCGGTGACGCCCAGCGGGTGCTCGACGGCGACCTCGATGAATTCGTTCGGGCCGAGCTGTTGCGATCGAGCGAAAGCTAAGTGAGCGCCGCCGGCCACGACCAGTCGCGCGCGCCGTACCTTGATGCGGTAGCCGCCTACGCTGCACGCCAGCCGACCCGCTTCCACGTGCCCGGCCACAAGGGAGGGGCGGGCGCCGACGCCGCGCTCGTTGAGGCTTTCGGCCAGGCCGCTTTCGCCCACGACCTCGCTCAGGGTATTGACGGCATCGATGACAGCCCCGAGCCAACTCCATACGCGCTGGCGGAGCGCTTGGCAGCCGAGGCTTATGGAGCCGAGAAGAGCTGGTTCCTTACAAACGGCGCTTCGCAAGGCAACCACGCGCTCTGCCTTGCGCTCGCGCCGCTCGGGCGCCACGTGATTGCTCAACGCAACTCGCACGCCTCGATCGTCGACGGCCTCGTCCTCAGCGGTGGCAACCCGATCTTCATCGAGCCCGAATACGACAGCGAGCTGGGCATGGCACTCGGCGTTGAGCCGGCGAAGCTCGTGGCGCTGCTGGCCGAGCACCCCGAGGCGCACACGGCGTTCATCGTCTCTCCGACCTACTATGGCTTGGCGGCCGATGTCGCCCGCTGCGCCGAGGTGGCTCACGCTGCCGGCGCGGCGCTGGTCGTCGATCAGTCGTGGGGCGCCCAGCTCGGTTTTCATCCCGATTTGCCGCCGAGTGCGCTGGCGCTAGGCGCCGATGCCGTGCTCACGAGTACACACAAGCTCGGCGGCTCGATGACGCAGAGCGCGATGCTTCACCTCGGCAGTGGGGGGCGGATCGACGAGGCCGCGGTCGGTCGGGCGGTTCGCATCCTGCGTTCAACGAGCCAGAGCACGCTGCTGATCGCCTCGCTCGATGCCGCCCGCCGCCAGCTTGCTACTCGCGGCGAAGAGCTGCTGGCGGAGACGCTTGAGAAGTTGGTCGTGGTTCGCGAGCGACTTGAAGCGATAGACGGAATCGAGCTGATCGATGAGAGCTTCGTCGGCCGACCTGGGATCGCCGGTTTTGATCCCCTGCGGATTGTGCTCGACGTCCGCGCCACCGGCTGCAGCGGGCTTGAGTTCCTTGAGCACCTGCGCACGCGCCATGACGTCCATCCCGAAATGGCGGCCCAGGCGACCGTCGTCTTCATTGTCAGCTTGGCTGAAACCGACCAGCAGCTTAATCGCCTCGTCTCGGCGGTCGGAGCGAGCGCCGCCGAGCTCAGCTGCGGCGTCGTCGTCGAGGTGGAGCCCGTTCCGCGGCTTGAGCTCTTCGGCGGCTGCGTCGTGTCACCGCGCGAGGCGTTCCTCGGCGAGGCCGAGGTCGTCCCGCTCGATCAGGCCGTCGGTCGTATTTCCTGCGAGTCAATCGCTGGCTATCCGCCTGGCATTCCTGCGCTGCTGCCTGGCGAGCGGGTCAGCGCCGACGTGATCGACAATCTGCGCCAGACGGCTGCCGCTGGCTCGCGCCTACACGGCGCTAGCGACCCGACGCTGACGACAATCGCCGTCCTGCTCGAAGAGCGCCCAGCCTAATTCTCTAGGCTCCCTTCATGGATCAGGCAACCCGGCGCGAGCTCGACCAACTTGTCGCCGTTGCGCTGGCTGAAGATGTTGGCGACGGCGACCGCACGGCGATCGCGACAATTCCGCTCGCCAGCAGGGCGGACGGCCGGATCACGCAGAAGCAGGAGGGAATTATTTTTGGGTTCGAAGCAGCAGAGGCTGTCTTTGCCGCGCTCGACCCTGCGATCGAGTTTGAGCAGCTCATCGAGGAAGGCTGCTGGCGTGGGCAGGGGCCGGTGCTGAACCTTCGCGGCGACGCACGCGCAATCATTAGCGGCGAGCGCAGCGCGCTCAACCTGCTGGCTCACCTGAGCGGCGTCGCGACGGCGACGGCGCGCTATGTCGAAGCGGTTGAAGGCACGGGCGCGCAGATCCTCGACACGCGAAAGACGACTCCGGGGCTGCGGCTGCTGGAGAAGGCGGCGGTCGTCTCCGGTGGCGGCGCCAACCATCGCATCGGCCTATGGGACGCCTACCTGATCAAGGAGAACCACATCGAAATGGCGGGGGGAATTACCGCTGCTGTCGACGCTGCGAGGGTCGTTGATGCTGACCTTCCGCTGGAGGTTGAGTGCTGCGACCTCGGGCAGGTGGACGAAGCGATTGCGGCCGGCGCTGAGCGGCTACTGCTCGACAACATGACGCCCGACCAGCTCAGTGCAGCCGTCGCTCACGTAGCCGGGCGCGCCGAGCTTGAGGCCAGCGGCGGCGTCACGCTGGAGACGGTGGCCGAGGTTGCCGCCAGCGGCGTACAATTCATATCAGTGGGCGCGATCACTCATTCAGCCGCTGCGCTTGATCTCTCTCTTATGGTTGAGGTCGAGCGATGAGCTCAGTCGACCTGCCGATGGCGCCTGAACCGGGCCCGAATCCGGCCGCGATCGCTGAGCTCCACACCGAGGTTCGCGAACTGGCGAAGGCGCGCGATGCCGTGATCCTCGCCCACAATTACCAAGTGCCGGAGGTTCAGGATGTAGCCGATTACGTTGGCGATTCGCTCGGTCTCTCGCAGCAGGCGGCGAAGGTTGAAAACTCGGTGATCGCTTTCTGTGGCGTCCACTTCATGGCCGAGACGGCTTCGATCTTGGCGCCGGAAAAGACCGTTCTGCTGCCCGACCTCGACGCCGGCTGTTCGCTCGCCGATTCAATTACGGCGCCGCAGCTTGAGCAGTGGCAGCAGCGCTACCCAGACGCGATCACGGTGATGTACGTCAACACGACGGCCGCGGTCAAGGCTTTGACCGACTACTGCTGCACCTCATCGAACGCGGTTGCCGTCGTAAACCACATCACCGCTGAGCATGGGCCAGATGTTGAGATCTGCTTTGGCCCGGACATGTTCCTCGGCGCCTACGTCCAAAAGATCACCGGCCATCATCCGATGCACATCTGGGACGGTGAATGCCACGTTCACGCCGGTATTCGCCCCGACGACATCACGCGCGTGCGCGCCGAGCACCCCGGCGCCGACTTTCTAATCCACCCGGAGTGCGGCTGCGTCACTTCGATAATGGAATACGTCGCCGCCGGCGACGTCGGCGCCGAAGGCGTGCAAATGCTCTCGACTGGCGGCATGATCGGTTACGCCGAAGCGGCCGAGGCCGAGGGCGCCAAGCGCGACGTGATCGTCGCGACAGAGGTAGGGATGCTCTATCCGCTTCGCCAAGCTGCGCCGGAGATCAACTTTATCCCCGCCAACGCAGAGGCGAGCTGCCGCTACATGAAGATGATCACGCTCGAAAAACTCCGCGACACGCTGCGCGACGGCAGCGGCGAGGTGAGGGTTGAGCCCGGAATAGCTGAGTTAGCGCGAGTTCCAATTGAGCGAATGGTCGCGATCAACCCCTAGTAGCGCCGGTTGAGGGCGGGAAGCTCGAACAAACCTCAGTCGCCGCCGGGGCCGCTGTTGCTAGGCCCATTCTGGGAGCGAGGCCAATCGCCACCGCTGCTGTCAGGCTTGCTTGGCCGCTCGGGCTTGCTTGGCCGTTCGGGCTTGCTTGGCCGTTCGGGCTTGCTTGGCCGCTCGGGGGCGCTTGGCCGCTCGGGCTTGCTTGGCCGTTCGGGGGCGCTTGGCCGTTCGGGGGCGCTTGGCCGTTCGGGGGCGCTTGGCCGTTCGGGCTTGCCCTCACCCTTGCCGCCGCCCGAGCCGCTGTTGTCGGGCCGGCCTCGCGCTGGCGGATTCGTTGCGGGGGGAAAGGGTTGACTGCGCGAATCGTTGTCGCCGCCCCACTCCCGGTTGTCGCCGCCGCCGCCGGGCCGGCGAGTGTCGGGCAGCGGTGCGAAGACTGAGCCGGGCGCTTGGCCGTACGGCTCCCCCGGAGGCGCTTGGCCGTACGGCTCCCCCGCAGGCGCTTGGCCGATAGGGCCGAAGTCTACGGGCTGCCCCACTTCGTTGATCGCGCCCGGGCCTGCGTCGAAGCCTGCGAGCGCTCGGCCATCACCGCCGCGTGGGCCGCTGGCGCCAAGGCCGAGGCCGAGGCCGGGAATCATCGCCGCCGCTGGCCCGCCACCGAGCCCGCCGGCTCCGGCTGCGCTGGCGCGAAGTACTCTTTCGGTCGCTTCAGACTTTCCGCCTTTCTCGATCACCTTGCCGATCTGCGGCGCTGCGGTCGCTACGGCAGCGATCGAGACCACGATCGCGCCAGTTTTCATCGCGCTGGCAGCCAGCGCATTGCCGCCGCCATCGGCAAGTACTTCGGCAACTCGGTGGCTAACCTCAGGGGACGGGCCGCGCTGACCGTCGGCTAGCCAGAGCGCGAGCGGTAGCGGCGTCAAGGCCGTTACTGCGGTGCGCAGCTGTACGCGCGCGCGGTGAACGAGCTGGCGCACGCCAGCGTCGCTGACGCCAAGGTCGGCGGCAACGTCGGCGTGGGCGCGGCCGTCAACGGTCACCGCGAGCAGAGCGGCGCGCTGGCGCTCAGGAAGCTCAGCGATCACGTTCAGTGCGCTTCGAACCTCCTCGTTTTGTTCGAGCACCGCCTGCGGGCTGAGCGCTCCGTCGGTCGCTTCGATTAGTTCAAGCTCTCCAGATTCAGATCGGTTCATTACGTTCAGGGCTCCGTTGTGGACGATGCGGTATAGCCAAGGCCGCAGATCACGAACCTCGGTTCCCGTAGTCAGCGCCGACCAGGCACTTAAGAACGCCGCTTGGACAACCTCTTCAGCCCGTGCCTCACCGAGAAAACGCTGCGCATAGCGCGTCAGCGCCTTGCTGTAGCGCCCCACGATCGCCTCAAAGGCGCGCTCGTGGCCGGAGCCAGCGAGCGACGCCAGCCGCTCGTCGGACTGCGTCCCGAGTAGAGATACGGAAATGTGAGGTGTCACCGGTGCTCCTGAACTACAGACAACGGTACTCCCCTTTTGTGACGCTTGCGCCTTGTAACCAAAAAAAGCCTAGGAAAACTCAGCGTTTTCGTGCGGTCCGACGCAGGCGATCGAGAGTTCTTCAGGGTTTACGCGCCGAGCAGCTTCGAAAACCTGATCAAAGGTGACCGCGTCGATTGCGGCGATTGCGTCGTCGGGGTCGAAGCTTTCGCGGTGGACGATTGCGCGGCCGGCCGCGTATCCGGCGACCGAGTTGGTGCTCTCAAACGAGAGCACGCGGCGCCCGGCCATGTAGGCGCGGGCTCGTTCGACCTCCTCCTCGGTCGGCCCGTCGGCGGCCAGCTCAGCGACGATCTCCTTCATCCGCGTGAACGCTTCGACCGTCTTTGCCGATTCCAAACCAGCGCCCAGAACCAGCGCGCTGTAATCGCTGGCGATGTGAGCCATCGCGAAGACTGAGTAGGCCAGCCCGCGCTGCTCGCGAATCTCATCGAAGAGGCGCGAGCCCATCGACCCACCGAGCAACGTCGAGTAGATCCCAAAGGCGACGCGCTGGCTGGCATCGCTGGGGTCAATCTCGGGCTGATAGAGCATCCGCAGATGCGACTGGTTGCTGTCGCGCTGCTCGACCAGAGTGACCGGCGTGAACGCAACTGGTCTTTCCGACGGCGGCGCGTCGGGAAGCGATGGGAAGCGGCCAAAGCACTCGTCAACGGAGCCGTTTGCCGGCACATGCTCCAAGTTGCCGACGATGAATGCGCCGCCGCGCTGCCCCGACCAGCGGCGCTCGCGGAAAGCGACGATCGCCTCGCGCGAGAAGCTCTCGATGTGCTGCTCAGGGCCGAGAACGGTGCGGCCAAGCGGGTGGTCGCCGAAGCCGGCGCGTTCAATCAGGTCACCGGCAACCGAGGCTGGTTCGTCCTTACAGCGCTGAATCTCTTGGATCACGACGCCGCGTTCCTTGTCGAGCTCCTCGGCGTCTAGCTTCGGGCGGCCAACGAAGTCGGTTAGAAGGTCGATCGCCTCGCGGGCCGACTCGGCCCGCACCGTGATGTGGAAGGCGACGAGGTCGTGGCTGGTGTAGGCGTTAAGCGAGCCGCCCATCCGCTCGGCCGTCTCGTTGACCTTGCGGTAGTCGTCGTAAATCTGGCCACCTTTGAAAACCAGATGCTCAAGGAAGTGGGCCATCCCGTTCTCCTCGGCGCTCTCGGTGCGGGCACCGGCGTCGAAGGCAACAAGGATTGTCGTGGCACGCGTTCCGGCGATTGCGATCCGATGAATCGGCAGTCCGTTGGCTCCGGTGCTGGTCGAGATTTTGGCCACCCGATGACGATAGCGGCGATCGACTCGGCGCTGTGCGCCCGCTTTGCTGCAAGCAGGGCTGCATCTGGCGCAGTGGGGAGGAATCCCGCGCGGTGGGGCTAACCTCGCAACAATGGCCGCTACGGAGAAAGAACTGCGCCTGCGTGACTCGCAGCTAGCCCAGCGCAAGGATGCCGCTGCCGCATCGGGCCGCCCCGGCGACCCGGCAAACGCGATCGAGTGCCGCGGCGTAACGAAGCGCTACGACACCAGCAAAGCCGGGCTTAGCGGAACGACCTTCTCAATTCGCCGCGGCGAATTCGTCTTCCTCGTCGGGCCAACTGGCTCCGGCAAGTCAACGCTAATGCGGCTGCTGATCAAGGAGCTTGAGCCTGATGAGGGGCGGATTCTCGTCGCTGGCCGCGACCTTGGCGAGCTCAGCCACAAGCAGCTCCCGTTCTACCGCCGCAACCTCGGCGTCGTCTTCCAGGATTTCAAGCTGCTGCCCGATCGAACGGTCTATGAAAACGTTGCCTATGCGCTGCAGGTAACCGGCAGCTCGCGCGCCGAAATCCGCGAGAAGGTTCCCGACATTCTTCGCTTGACCGGCCTTGCGACCAAGCTCCATCATTACCCGGATCAGCTCTCCGGTGGCGAACAGCAGCGCGTTAGCATTGCCCGCGCCTTCGTCAACGCGCCGCCGCTCTTGCTGGCCGACGAGCCGACCGGCAACCTTGACCCAGAAACGTCGATCGGCATCATGCAGCTGCTCTACCGCATCAACCGCACCGGCACGACGGTACTCGTCGCAACTCACGATTCGGCGATGGTCGACCGCATGCGCCGCCGCGTGATTGAGCTCGCCGAGGGCGTCGTCGTCCGCGATCAGCAGGGCGGCCAGTACGCACCGACCGATATCTCAACGGCCGAGTTTGGCGCCTTGCTGCGCGAGCCTGCCCCTGAGCCCCAGCGGGCGGCGACGAAGCGCGAGCCCGCCGATGGCTTCGACGAGGCATTTAGAGACTGATGAGCCCGCGCTTCTTCACCCGTGAGGCATTGACCTCAATTTCGCGCAACGCTGTGCCGAGCTTCGCTGCGCTGGCCTCGGTGCTGGTGACGCTGCTGGTGCTCGGCGTCTTCATTCCGATCGTTCAGGCCACGACCGGCGCGGCCAACGATGTTCGCGGCCAGGTAATTGTCAACGTCTACATGATGAGCGACGCGACGGCGGCAGACGCCCAGCGGGTGCGCACGCAGCTAACCACGCTCGACGGCGTCAAGTCGGTTCAGTTCGTCAGCAAAGAGACCGCCTACGCGCAGGAGCGGCGCAAGAACCCCGATGCTTATGACCTACTTGGCTCAAACCCGCTGCCTGACACGCTACGGGTAACGCCGAAGAACCCCGACAACGCTCTGGCGCTGGTCAGCGCAATCGAGCCGGCAACGCCGGGTGGGGGGCGAACGACGATCGATCCGTCGATCGATTCGGTTGGCTCATCGAAGGACAACACCGACAAGATCTTGACCGCCACGCGCGTCGTCAAGCTGACGACCGGGCTGCTGGCAGCGCTGCTGATCGTAGCCTCGGTGCTGCTGATCTCAAACACGATCCGCCTCTCCGTCTTCTCGCGCCGACGTGAGATTCAGGTGATGAAGTTGGTCGGCGCTACCGATGGTTTTATTCGCTGGCCGTTCGTGCTCGAGGCTGTGATCCTCGGCGCGCTCGGCGCGTTGCTCGCAATCCTCCTGCTTGGCGTGATGAAGATTGCGCTGGTAGATCCGCTCGTCAATGACTTCGCGCTGCTCTCGGCCCCAAGCACAATCGGCTTTGGCGTGCTCGTTGCGATTCTGCTCGGCGCAGGCGTCGCCGTCAGTGCGCTCGGCTCGGCGATCTCGATGCGCCGCTTCCTGCAGGTTTAGGCGCCGTCTCGCCAAGCCCCCGCTGCCACCGCTCTACTCTCTATTTGAGCGGCGAGACCCGCGACTAACCGATCAATGACCTCACGCCGCGTAGCCATATCTCTGCTCGTAGTCTTCTTCGCCCTTGGCGCTCTGGTTGCCGTGATCATCGCGCTGACGGTCGGCCTCTGGGTTGGCGGCAGGCACGGCGATCTCGTGCCCGAGCCCTTCCGCGGCGTGCTGGTTGGCAGTGGCGACGAGATAGTCGTCAATCAAGCGCTCGATCTGATCGAGGACAATTACTACCGCAAGCTACCGCCGGGAGAGTTAGCCAACGCCGCGATCGCGGGTGCCGTGAAGAAGCTTGGCGATCGCTTCTCGACCTATTTCACGCCCGCCGAGTACAAGAAGTTCGAGCAGGCGCAGGCCAGCAGCTTCACCGGGATCGGCGTTACCGTTGACCGCAGCAAGCGTGGGCTGGTCATTCGTTCGGTCTACAAGGGTTCACCGGCCAAGGAGGCGGGTATTGAGGTTGGCGATCAGATCGTTGAAGCCAACGGGCGCTCGCTGAAGGGCCTGACGGCCGAACAGTCCTCTCAGCTCGTCAAGGGCCCCGCGGGAACGAAGGTCCGTCTCAAGGTTGTCCGCGACGGGAGGGAGAAGACGATCGTCGCGACGCGCCGCACGATCAGCGTCCCCGTTGTCGCTTCGCTGATGAAGAACGTCTGCGGCAAGAAGATCGGAATCGTCGCGCTCTCGTCATTCACCCCGGGCGCCCACGCCGAGGTTTACGCTGCGCTTCAGAAGCTTAAGAAGAAGGGCGCTAAGGCTTACATCTTCGATCTGCGCGATAATGGCGGCGGGCTGGTCGATGAGGCGCAGCTGGTCGCCAGCGCGTTTCTAACCGGCGGGCCGATCGTTACGACGCGCGGTCGCAACGTTGCTAGACGGACGCTCGACGCAACCGGTAACCCGGTCATTCCGAAGGCGCCGCTCGTTGTGCTGACCAACGGCGGCACCGCCTCCGCTTCGGAGATCGTTGCCGGAGCGCTGCAGGATCGTGGCCGAGCAACGCTGGTAGGCGAGAAGACCTTCGGCAAAGGCGTCTTCCAGCAGGTGATTGAGCTCCCAAACGGGGGGGCGCTCGACATCACGGCCGGCCAGTACTTTACGCCGAAGGGCCGCAACCTCGGTGGCAAGGGAGTCGCTCAGG
This sequence comes from Actinomycetota bacterium, assembly GCA_005798685.1. Taxonomy (GTDB): domain Bacteria; phylum Actinomycetota; class Thermoleophilia; order Solirubrobacterales; family Solirubrobacteraceae; genus F1-60-MAGs163. The sequence continues at coordinate 9,642 of SYIT01000113.1, forward strand.
GGGCAGGCCTGAAACCAGACCTGCTCGTCAAACAGCCGGGCGAGGCGAAAAAGGATCTGGCGCTGCGCGCAGCGCTGGCCAAGCTTGGCGGCTGCGCCAAAGTGAACTAAGTGGCGCAACCACCAAAGCCCGAGCGCGCCGCTGGCGAGCCGCAGGTTGTGCTGCTCGAAAAGCGCGGCCAGTTCCTCGTCGGCCAGCCGTTCTTCGAGCCCGGCCAGCAGATCAGCATCGGCAAACCGCCGGCGAAGGCGAAGGCCGGGAAGTTGGCGCTGGTCGCCACCCCTGGCGGCCGCTCCCGTAACGCGCGCGCAAAGCTGCTGCGGCTGCTTGGCAGCCCAGAGATCGCTCGCAACGTTGTTGAGGCGCTGATGCTCGACCGCGGCCTGCGCCGCCGCTTCCCGAAGACGGTCCTGGCAGCGGCCGAGGCGGCCCGTGAGCACCCGTGCCCGCAGCCGGGGCGCCGCGACCTGCGCGAGCTGACGACTTTTACGATCGATCCGTCAAGCGCGAAGGATTTTGACGACGCGATCTCGGCCGAGAAGCTGAGCGATTCGCGCACCAGAATCTGGGTTCACATTGCTGACGTAAGCGCCTACGTGCGACCCGGTGACCCGGTAGATCGTGAGGCGCGCCGTCGCGCCACCAGCGTCTATGTTCCCGGCGCGGTTGAGCCAATGCTGCCGGAAGCGCTATCCAACGACGCCTGCTCGCTGGTCCCCGGTGAGGATCGGCTCGCCGTCACGGCCGAACTTGAGTTTGAAGCCGCGAAGCTTGTCTCCAGCAACTTTTACCGTTCGACGATCCGCTCCGACAAGCGGCTCAGCTACGAGGACGTTGACGAGATCTTCGCCGGCGAGCGCGAGGCGCAGGCGCCGTGGGCCGAGCCGCTCGCAACTGCGCGTGAAGTCTCAGCTCAGCGTGACGAAGCGCGCAGAGAAGGCGGCGCAGCACTGGCGATCGAGTCGGTTGAGCCGGAGTTTTCGTTCGACAAGCAGGGCCACGTGGCCGATTCGGTCGCCAGCATCCAAACCGAATCGCACCGCTTAATTGAGCACCTGATGATCGCTGCCAACGAGGCTGTCGCGACGCTCTGCATGGAGAAGGGCCTGCCGACGCTCTACCGAATTCACGAGCGCCCCGAATCAGAGTCGGTCGAGCGGCTGCTCGACCAGCTCTCATCGCTCGGCGTTGCCACTCCCGCTACGCCGGAGCATCTTTCGTCAAGCGACGCGGCGGAGGTCGTCGCGGCTGCCTCGCTGGCCGTTGATGAGCACGTCAAGCGGACCGGTGTGGCGCGGATGGGGCTGACCTACCTGGTGCTCCGCTCGCTGCGCCAAGCGCGCTATAGCCCCGACAACCTTGGTCACACCGGCCTTGGTCTCGCCAACTACTGCCACTTCACTTCGCCGATCCGTCGCTACCCCGACCTGCTCTGCCACCGCGCGCTGCTAAGCGCTGTTGGCTGTGACGAGCAGGCGCCGCGCGCCGATGAGCTCGAAGAGATGGCGCTATCTACGAGCGAACGCGAGCGCGACGCTATCCGCACCGAGCGGATCGCCGACTCCGTCGCCGGCAGCTTCCTGCTCGAGCGGCGCCTACTCGAGCGTGGCCCGGATAAACCGTTCGAAGGTGAGGTGACCGGGCTGATCGGTGCGGGAATTTTCATCAGCTTTGACGACGGCGCGCATGAAGGTTTCCTCCCGGTCAGGAGAATCAAGGGAGACTGGTGGGACCTGAACGAACAGGGAACGATCATGACCGGCACCAAGAGCGGTTCAACGATCCGCTTCGGTGACCGGCTGCAGGTGAAGGTTGACCGGATCGACAAGGCGCGCGGCCGCGTCGATCTCGTGCTCGCCGAAGATCCGCCTGCTCGCTAGGCTCGCTGGCGATGGCAAAAGCAGGCAAAAAGAAGGTCGCCCCCGGCGACGTCGCAACCAACCGTCAGGCGCGCCACCGCTATGAGATCGTCGAGAAGATCGAGTGTGGAATCGAGCTCCAAGGAACCGAGGTAAAGGCGCTGCGCGAGGGTGCGGTTCAAATCAAGGATTCCTATGCCCAGGTTTGGGAAGGCGAACTCTGGCTGCATAACTGCCACATCTCACCCTACGCGCCTGCCGCCGCCAATAACCATCAGCCGGAGAGGGTCCGCAAGCTGCTCGCCAAGCGGATTGAGATTGAGCGCCTAGCCGGCACCCTTTCACAGAAGGGCCTAACGCTGGTGCCGTTGCGGATCTACTTCAAAGGCCAGCACGCCAAGGTTGAGCTTGGCCTCGCAAAGGGCCGCGACCGCTTCGACAAGCGTCAGGCGATAAAAGAGCGCGAAACCAAGCGTGACATGGACCGAGCCCTGCGCGAAGCAAACCGCTAATCGCCGCGCTGCGCGAGAACTTCGTCGGCGGCAGCCTCGGCCTCTTCGAGCTCTCCTGCGACCAGCTCCAAGCCGGACTTCCAAAAGCCCGGGTCGCTGAGATCAAGGCCCGCGATTTTCGCTAGATCTTCCGGACTGCGCGAGCCGCCCGCGGCGAGCATCTCAAGGTAGGCGGGGACGAACGCTTCGCCCTCTTTCAAATACTGCCCGTAGACGGAAAGCGCGAGCAGCTGGCCGTAAGCGTAGGCGTAGACGTAACCGGGGCTGCCGATGAAGTGGGGGATGTAGCTCCACCAGCAGCGGTAGTCGTCGGTTATCTCTACAGCGTCGCCAAGTAGATCCTCCTGCGTCGCCTGCCAGTGCTCGGCGAAGTCCTCGACCGAGAGCTCGCCCTGCTCGCGCCGGTGGGTGTGGACCGCTCCTTCGAAGCGGTTCATCGCCGTCTGGCGGAAGACGGTCGCGATTGAGTTCTCAATGTTTTCGGCCAGCAGGCTGAGCCGCGACTGCGGCGTTTCTGCCGCTTCGAGCAGGCGGCGGAAGACGAGCGTTTCACCGAAGACGGAGGCCGTCTCGCAGACCGTCAGCGGTGTGTGCTGCTCGTAGATTCCACGCGGAATCGCCAGCGCTGCGTGAACTCCGTGGCCGAGCTCGTGCGCGAGCGTCTGCACGTCGCGCCGCGTTGCCGTCCAGTTGAGCATCACGTAGGGGTGAACGCTTGGCACTGTGTAGGCGCAGAAGGCGCCGCCACGCTTGCCTGGCCGCGCCGGTGCGTCGATCCAGCGCTCGTCGAAGAAGCGCGCTGCCAGATCGCCAAGTTCGGGCGAGAAGTCGCCGTAGGCGTCGAGCACGATCTCCTTGCCTTCATTCCAGCCAATCTTGGCGTCGTCCTCTGCGATCGCCGCGGCGCGGTCGTAGTCGGCGATCCGCTCTAAACCCAGCAGTTTCGCCTTCAGCCGGTACCAGCGCCGCGGCAGCTCGTACGCCCCTTCTACCGCCTCAACCAGTGCCTCAACCGACTCGTCGCTGGCCTCGTTCGAGAGGTTGCGGCTTGAGAGCCACGTTGGGTAGCTGCGCAGCCGGTCTTCGGTTGCCTTGTCTTGTAGCAGCGTGTTGAAGAGATAGGCGCGCGTCCGCAGCCCTGGCTCAAGCGCCCGCGTGACCGCCGCCGCGGCGTCCCGCCTGACCTCCCGCTCCGGCGAGTGGAGCAGGCTCAGCGCTTGGTCGAGCGGCATCGGTTCGTCTTCGCCGGGAAGATCTACGCGGATTGCGCTGGTCAGCTCGCTGAAGAGCCGCGACCAAGCGTCGCGGCCGGTGACCGCCTTCTCGGCCGAGAGCTTCTCCTCCGCTTCGCTAAGGAGGTGGGGGCGGTAGCGGCGGATCGTCTGCAGGTAGTGGCGCGCCTGTTCAAGGCCGCGGGCTTCGAGTAGCTCGGCGGCGCGCTCGTCGTCGAGCTCGGCCCACTCAAGCTCAAAGAAGACGAGCTTTGTTTCAATCGCGGTCGCGAGCTGCTGAACCCGCGCCATCAACGCTCCATTGGCTGGGTCTTCGGTGTCACCGCTAAAGCGCAAGTGGGCATAATTTCCGGCGCGACCGACGAGCTCGCCGATGATCGCCAGCTCGGCTACCGCAAGCGCCAGGCCTGGGCCGTCGAGCTGAGCAACTTTGCCGGCGTGGCTTTCCGCGAGCGCAGCGGCGCGGCGGTCGGCGTCGGCGAGCAGCTCGTCGCACTCCGCTGGGCCGCCTCCATCGACGAGATCTTCAAGCTGCCAGGTGACGTCATTTACTGCCGTATCGCTCATCAGTTGAGGATAAGCGCAACTGAAAGTCGCTGTCGGCAGGCCTCAAGCGAGGCTCTTTTCTCGCAAATAGCGGGATCATCGCGGGCAATCACTTGACGGGGCTTTGGCCACTCCCTATCTTGAATTTCAGACGCGGTGTCCGAGCCGCAAAGAGCGACGATCAGGGATGTAAGATCGCGCCTCCCTTCCCGGAACTGAACCCAGCAATGGGGAACGAGATGGAGCGAGGGGTCCCAAAGTGGCTCGGCCCGCGTCGCTTTATGTCCGCAGCCAGTTAGGCCGCTGCCGACAGCCTCGCCAGAGCGCCCTCAGCGGCGATCAGCTCGCCCCAAGTGCCGCGCTCCGCTACCGCGCCAGCCTCCAGCACGATGATCTCGTCGAATTCTTCGAGCCCATCAACGGTGTGCGTAATCACCATCATCGCGCGGCGGTCGCTGCGTTCGGAGCCGATTGCGCTGAGCAGCTCACGCGCACCGGCGGCGTCGAGATTGGCTGTCGGCTCGTCGAGAATGACGACCTGCGAGGGCGCGATAAATCCGCGCGCCAGCGCGATCCGTCCGCGCTGACCGCCAGAAACCTCGGTGCCGTCTTCGCCGACCAACGTTTCGGCTCCCTCCGGAAGCGACCCAATCCAAGCGCCGAGACCGGCGCGGGCGAGCGCGGCGGTGATCTGCTCGTCGCTCGCCTCGGGCGCCGCGAGGCGCACGTTCTGCGCGATCGTCGTCGTGAACAGGTACGCCTCCTGGCTGACCAGCCGCACGGCGCTGCGCAGCGCGTCTTGGCTTAGCTCACGAATGTCGACGCCACCTAAAGTGACGCGGCCACTGTTTGGGTCGAGGAAGCGAACGGCACAGCTCGCGAGCGTCGTCTTGCCGGCGCCGCTAGCGCCAACCAGCGCGATCCGCGAGCCGGGGGCGAGCGTCGCGCTGACGCAGCTGAGCGCCGCCTGCTCGCGCCCTTCAAAGCGGACGCTGACGTCCTCAAAGCTGAGCGAGCCATCGCTTGGCACCGGAACCGGGGCGGGCGGGTCGCTCACCGGGATCGGCGCTTCGGTGACGCTCTCCAGCCGCGCAGCTGCCTGAGCGCAGGCAGTCAGCCTCTGGGCAGCGTCGGGCAGTCCGACGACGGCCTCAAAGGCGCCGATCGTGAGAAAAACGATTCCAGCGAGCAGCACTCCGTCGAGTTGCCCGGCGGCCGTTGCTTGAACGCCGATCGCGGCGACGGCCACCATCGCTACACCACCGACCGCCACGCCTGCGCCACTGGTGACGCCGCTGATCCAAGCGCCCGGCCGCTCCGTCGCCGCGAGCTCCGCGTCGGCCATCTCGATCCGCTGCGCCCACTGCTGCTCGCGGCCGTAGACGGCCAGTTCGGCCGCGCCGCTGACCAGCTCAACCAATTCGGCGCTCAGCTGCGCCCGCGCCGGCGCCTCGCGCAGCCCTGAGCGCCTGCCGGCTCGGGCGGCTAGCGCCGGCAGCAGCAGCCCCGCGATCAACATTGCTGCAACCAGCACGACTGCGGCTGCCGGAAGCATGATCGCCACGGCGGCAGCGAGCACAACAATCGCGAGGATCCCAATCAACGGCGGCCCAAGTGCGCGCAGGTAGAGGTCTTGGAGCGTGTCGACGTCGCCAACGAAGCGGCTCAGCACGTCGCCGCTGCGAATTCCGCGCAGCCCTTCCGGCACTAGTGGGATCAGGCGCTCAAAGAAGCGCACGCGCAGATCGGCGAGGACGCGGAAGGCAAGGTCGTGCGAGACGAGCCGCTCGCAGTAGCGCAGTATCGCGCGCGCCATCGCAAGCCCACGCACGCCGACGGTGAAGATTGTCAGCGTCAGGATCTCCGGCCGTAGCGCCGCCTTGCTGATCAGTACGCCAGCGACCGCGAGCAGCCCGACGGCGGCAAGAATCGCGCCGGCGCCGAGCACGATCGAGAAGATCAGCTGGCCGCGGCGCGGGCTGACTAGCCGCGCAGCGCGGATCAGCGCGCCCCAGCGATCTGCCTGCGGGGATGGTGCCGGAGCCGCGCTCATCGCTGCGCCTGTCGATCAACGACGAGGCCTTCACGCAGCGTGATGATGCGGTCCGCCGCGGCCGCAAGAGCTGGGCGGTGAACTATCAGCAGCACGCTGCGTGACTGGCTCAGCCGCGTGATCGCCTCGCCGATAGCAGCCGACGATTCGGCGTCGAGGTGCGCTGTCGGTTCGTCGAGAATCACCAGCGGCGCATCGCGCAAGAAGGCACGCGCCAGCGCGACGCGCTGCGTCTCGCCGGCCGAGAGCGTTCGCTGTCCTTCGCCGAGCCTAGTTTCTAGCCCTTGCGGCATTGAGCCGATCAGCTGCTCGAGCCCGGCGTCGGCGCACGCTGCCAGCAGCGCTGCCTGATCGGCCTCGGGCCTGCCGAGTCGGATATTCTCAGCCAGCGTCGCGCTGAACAGAGTCGGCCGCTGCGGCACCCAGGCCAGATGCTGGCGCCACTCTTTCGGGTCGACTTCGAGCAGGTCGACTCCGTTGCAGAGGATCCGACCGGATTGCGGGTTGAGCAGCCGAAGGATCAGCGAGGCGACGGTGCTCTTCCCTTGGCCGCTGGGTCCAACCAACGCCAACTGTTCGCCGGGGCTTAGTTTCAGGTCGATAGCCTTCAGCACGGCCTCGCCACGGCCCTCGTAAGCAAAGCTGACGTTCTCAAGCAGCAGTGGGCCGATTCGCGGGTCAGGCGACGACAGCGGCACCGCAGGGGCGCTCACAGCGGCAGGCGTGTCAAGTACCTCGAAGCACTCATTGGCCGCCGTAAGCCCGTCGGTGCTGGCGTGGAACTGCTGGCCAACCATTCGGACCGGCAGGTAAAGCTCCGGCGCCAACAGCAGCACTGCCAGCGCGGTTGAAAAACCAAGCCCACCGTTGATCAGCTGAATTGCGACAGCCGCCGCCACCAGCGCCGTGCCCATCATCGCCGCAAGCTCAAGCACAAGCGATGAGAGGAAGGCGATCCGCAGCGTCACCATCGTCTGCTTGCGGTACTGCTCGCCGGTCTCGCGCAGCGTCTCGACCTGTCGCTGGGCGCGGTCGTTGGCCTTCAGCGTCTGAAGCCCTTTGACGGCGTCGAGAAAGTGTGCGCTCAGTAGCGAGAGCGTGCGCCAGCGGCGCTCTGTAGCGGTTCGCGCCGCCAGGCCGATCAGGATCATGAAGAGCGGAATGATCGGCAGCGTTACGAGCAGGATTGTGCCGGCCGCAAGGTTGCGCGGGAAGACGTAGATCAGAATCACGACGGGGACGAGGACAGCCAGCACCAGCTGCGGTAGGTAGCGAGCGAAGTAAGCCTCAAGCGAGCTGAGCCCTTGGACGGCGTTAGTGACCAGCTCGCCGGCCCGCTGGCCGCGCAGCCCGGCTGGCCGCTTCTCGAGCATCTTTGCGGTCAAGCTTGCGCGTAGCTCACCGACTACGCGGCGCGCACCGAGCCGGCCGGAGGTTTCAAAACCAAAGGCGCAGAGCGCACGAGCCCCAACGACGGCGACCAGTATCCAAAGCTCGCCGCTGACCTCACCGAGGTCTTGGCCGCCAGGGAAAGCACTGGCGATCACGCGACCCAGCAGCACCGCCTGGCCAACTACCAGCAGCGACGTGGCAACGCCCAGCACGACGGCGCCGACCAGCGGCACTCGCGCCGAACGAGTCGAGCGAAATAACCTACGGTCAACTCCGCGCGGAGCGCTCTGGGCGCGGCTTGCCAACTTAGGCTCGGGGGCTGAGGGACTGTCTGGGGCCGATTTCAGGCGCTGTTCGTAATCCACTCACAGAAACCAAGATTAGCGACGCAGCGGCAGCGGCAATTAGCGTCGGCGCTAAACTTGCGTCGTAGTCAGTTAGTACATCCCTAGGGGACGACAGGTTTCGACGTGGTCGGATCGTGGGGGTGGTTGCGAGCCGAGGTTCCCGGAGGCCTCGTAAATCACCGGGAAAACCATATGTGCGGACTCTCACGAGTACGCCCTCGCCGCCTAGCACACCGCTAGCGCTGTGAGGTTCGGAGCCCGGCCTGCCGGCCGTCGGGATCTCCGAATCAAACGCCGGCTTACCTGGGGAGGATCGTTCTCGCCAAACTGGGGAAATTTTTAGGGAACTGGCTCCACGCAACCCCGCCGGCGAGGCGAGCGTGAAGTGAGATTAGAGCGCCGGATACGCTCGTAGAGATCACCTCTTACGCGACCGCGGACGTGGGTTCGATTCCCACCGTCTCCATCGCAGCACCCGAACCAGCCGCGGCGTGGCCGAACCCCCGGTTAGGCTGATCGCGTGAGACGACCAAGCCTGCTGGCGCTCTCGCCTCTGCGTGCGCTGATCGCGGCGCAGCTCGTCGTGATCAGCGCCGCAGGGCTGGCGACGGTCTTCTCGCTGCCTAAGTTCACCGGCGATGAGATCGCTCACTTTAGTTACGTCCAGAGCGTCGCCGAGGAGGGGCGGCTGCCGCTAATGGGACCAAGCTTGATTAGCCCGCAGGCCGAAGCGATCTACGAGGGCACCTACCCGTCGCCGGGCCGCCTTGATCCCGCCAAGCGCGGGCTCGGCGGCCGCAGCTACGAGGCTTTCCAGCCGCCGCTCTACTACCTGCTCTCAGCGGCGCCGTTCCGGCTCGCGGGTGGCGACTATGTGACCAAAGTGCGCTTGCTGCGGTTAATCGGGCTGGCGCTGCTACTAGCGGCGGCGCTGCTGCTTTGGCGCCTGACAGTCGAGGTGATTGGTGATCGAGACGCGGCCGAACCGTACTTCGCCTTCGCGCTTACTGCCCTGCTCTGGCCAGGGATCATCTTGAGGGCGGTGACGATCTCCAACAGCGGCCTTGAGTTCCTGATCGGCGTTGCGTTGACGCTGCTGCTCTGGCGAGCGTGGAGCCAGCGCAGCGCTGGTTTGTTGATTGGCGCCGCTGTGCTGGTTGGCTTTGGTCTGCTGACGCGGCTGACGATCATCGTCTTCATCCCCGGGCTGCTGATCTGCGCGTTCATTGTGCTGCGCCAGAGCCAGATCTCGGCCCGCGCGCGCTGGCTCGCCGCCGCCGGAGTAGTCGCCATCCCCGCGCTGATGATGGCGCCGTGGCTGCTTTCGAACCTCGATCGCTATGGCTCGCTGACAGGCTCGCGCGTCGTGCGGCAGCTGATGGAGCCGTTCTTCAATCCCGACGGGATCAAGTACACGCTCAGCGACATCCCGAGCCGCCTGCTGGTCGTTACTCGGGCGCCGCTTGCCGAGGAGTGGTGGATCGAGCTGCTATCCGGCCTGAAGCGCTGGGTTCTGACGGCGCTGATGACGGCGCTGGTTGTGCTCGCGCCGCTCGGCGTGCTGAGGCTGCGGCCGCGTGAGCGGCGCACGCAGCTACTCGTTCTGCTCGCGCTGCCAATAGCTGTCGGCATCGTCTGGATGTGTTATGTCCTACTGGTTCTAAACTGGGATTTCTTCCTACCGCGCTACCTCTACCCAGCGGTTCCGGGGTTGATGCTGCTGGCGGCCGTATCGATTGGCAGGCTGCGCCGCGGCGCCCGCGCACTGACGGTCGGCGCCACTGCGATCACAGCGCTGCTGACGATTTGGTGGGCTTACCTCTCAACCGTCGAGCCGTTCACCGGCTGAGCGCCATGCCCGAAGCAGCTGGTGAGCCCCGCGCCAAAATCGATCGCGCGGGACTCACCCAGTAGTGCTCAGTTGCTGCGTTTAGTTCGCTGGCGGAACGAGCACCTTGTTGATCACGTGAACAACACCGTTTGAGGCGTTGACGTCGGCCGCCTCAACGGTTGCGTCATTTACCTTCACGACGCCGTCCTTGACGCTCACCGTTAGCTCCTGACCCTCGACGGTCATCAGCTTCTGTCCGTCCTTAAGGTCGGCGGCGGTGTAGGTTCCCGGAACTACGTGGTAGGTGAGGACCTGCTGCAGGTCGGTCTTATTGCCTGGCTCAAGCAATGTGTCAACCGTGCTTTGGATGTCGGCAAAGGCAGCGTCCGTCGGAGCAAAGACCGTGTAAGGGCCGGCTCCTTCGAGCGTCGTCACAAGGTCGCCTGCCGTAAGGGCGGCTACCAGTGTCGACAGATCTGCGTTGCCGGAAGCGACTGCTGCGATCGTCTCATCGCTCATCGTCGTCGCTGTCGTCGACGCCGTGGTCTCGCTGTCGCTGCTGCCGCATGCGACGACGCCGAGACTTGCGACGGCGAGGGCGGCAATTACAACAATGTGGCTTACTTTCATTTTTGCTCCTAGTTCGAGTTCTATTGGTTACGCGCCCGACCGTCGCCAAGATCGCCAGATCGCGACTATTTAGAGAGCTCTTAAAATCAGCGAGCTACTACGGAGCGGCCGTCTTCGCTTTCGTAGGGTCAGCCCGGTGACCACTTTGGCTGGCGGTTGGTTAGTCTCCGCTGATGGCAAACCTCAAGTGCCAAGCCCGATTGACCGCGCGATGAGCGATGACGAAACCCCTGCTCCCGGTTGGTACACCGACCCGCGTGGCGAGGCGCCGCTGCGCTGGTGGAACGGGCGCGGGTGGACCGAGCAGACGGCCGCTTCGCCGAGCGCGGGAGCCTTTGCGCCGCCGGTTGTTCCCGGAACCCGGGCCGACCAGCCGGTGGCCGACCAGCCGCCAGCGCCTGCGGCTGCGGTTGTCTCGGCTGCGCCGACGGTCGTAATCGCCGGGCAGGTAAGGCTGCTCTCCGCTTGGTGGCCAAGGGCTGGCGCCTACATCATCGATGCGCTGATCAGCTTCGCCTTCACGCTGCCGTTCATCATCCTCGCGATCGTGCTCGTCGCCGGGATCGACTTTGCGTCGATCAAAGTTGTTGACAATCAACTGAAGGGAATCTCGACTGAGGATCAAGCTGCGGTCGGTGGCGCGCTGCTGCTGCTCTTCTTTGGCTCACTGCTGGTCGGGTTCACCTATCAGCCAATCACAATGGCCCGCAAGGGCGAGCAGAACGGGCGCACCTGGGGAATGCAGCTGCTGGGGATCCGGGTTCTGCGTGAGAACGGTGGGCCAATGACATACGGCCCAGCTCTCGTCCGTCAATTCCTTGTAATGGGGTTGCTCTATGGCGTTATCGCCGGGGTCGGTAACTCGTTTACGATCATTGGCGGGACGGTCGCGATTGCGCTCGCCTACCTATGGCCGCTGTGGGACAAGGAGAACCGCGCTCTACAGGACTTCATCTGCTCGACGCACGTCGTGCGCGACTGAGCCACGGTGCAGCGCCAAGTTAGCTTGTTAGAGCAGCTTTAGCGATAGCATTTGTGCGCGATGGATTCCCTTCCGCTAGCCGCCGACGCGCTCACTCTTGCCCGCTGGCAATTCGCGACTACGACGCTCTACCACTTCATCTTCGTGCCGCTGACGCTCGGCCTTGCGCCGGTGATCGCTTACATGCAAACGAAGTGGTACCGGACGCGTGACGAGTCGTGGTTGCGGCTGACGAAGTTCTTCGGCACCCTGCTGCTGATCAACTTCGCGATCGGCGCGGCGACCGGACTGCTGCAGGAATTCCAGTTCGGGATGAACTGGTCGTCGTATTC
>SYIT01000114.1 GCA_005798685.1 Actinomycetota bacterium
ACGACGATCGCCGACCTTGCGGTAGCGACCGGCTGCGGCCAGATCAAGACCGGCGCGCCGTCCCGCTCCGATCGGGTCGCCAAGTACAACCAGCTGCCGCGGATCGAAGAGGCGCTCGGTGATCGCGCCGTCTACCCGGGGCGCTCGGTCTTCCGCAGCTAGCGCCAGCGCAGCGTTTCAGCCCCGGAAAATTACTTGGAAGGAGTTCCGCCGGCGGCCGCGAACGTGCGCTTATGACTACTCGCAGCGCAACCGTCCGCCAGCGCCCTGAACATCGCCAGCTGCTGCCGCGGCCGCGGCTGATTGAAGGTCGGCCGGCAGGCGCTAGCGGCATCCGCTGGGATCGGATCACTCGCTTCCTCGTGCTTGGCGTCTGTCTGCTGGTGCTGCTGCTTTACGTGCAGCCGTTGGTGGCGATCTTCTCGACGCGGGGTGAGGCGGCCACGCGCAAGAGCGAGCTAACAAAGCTTCAACGCGAGAACACCGCACTGACCGGCCGAGTTGAGGCGCTGAAGAGTCCGGCCGCCTTGGAGCGTGAAGCAAGAAGACTGGGGATGGTCAAGCCGGGCGAGAAGGCTTACGTGATTAAGGGGCTGCCGGACAGCCCTTAGTGCAGCGGCGCTACTCTGCGCCGCGTGCCATTCGAAACAGCGATTGAGCAGTGGCGCGAAGGTGAGCGCGTCCTCGCCGCCGCGTCGCCAGAGCAGCAGCCGGCGCTGCTGCGCGTAGAGGAGGCGCTGGTAGCCGAGCTGCGTCGCAGGCTCGGCGGCGCCTTCACCATCGACGAGCTGGTCGAGTTCTATGAGCAGGGCAACTCCTGGTGTATGGAGCTTGCGCTGCGGTTGGAGCCGGAGATGCCAAGCGCTTGGGATGCGCGGATCGCCGACGCCGCCTACGCCCGCTACGCCCGCGGCGCCATTGATTTTGCTGGCGGCCGGCGGCTTGAGCAGAAGCCGTAGCGCGCGCGGCCGGTCACTCGTCGTCGGCGCGGCGGATCACGATTCGGTCGGCTTCGACGGTCACCGTGACTGAGCGCTTGCCGGCCCAGTGCTCGGCGTAAACAGCGTTCTCGGCGATCGCCGGGTCGAGCCAAAGGCCGTAGCCCTCTTCGCCGTGGTCGAAGCTGCCTTCGAGCGTCTTTGCCGCGCTGCGGCGCCCGCGGCCACCGCGACGGCCGCGGCGCGAGCGGCTTGATCCGTCGCCGTTGGCGTCGTCGCCGTCCTCGTCCGAATCAGCATCGTCGGGATCCTCTTCTCCGGCGGCGATCCGTTCGGCGCGCAGCCGCGCCTCTTCCTCCGTAGCCTTTGCTTGCTCGGCTTCCTCGATTTCGAGCGCGGCGGCCACTTGTGCGTCATCGGCGGCGCGCAGATCAACGACCTCATCGAAGCCGGCGATGGCGCCCTCGGAACTCGTTAGCTCGAACTCCTGCTTAAAGGTTTCGAGCTGCGCTACCGGCACCTCAAGTTGATGAGCGATCCATGCGTCGGTGCGGCCTTGGCCCACCCATACGCGGATTTGATTGAGTTGTGGTTTCAAAGATTTTCTAGCCATCAGGCGCCTGACCCTAGCGGAGCGGCGAGCCTGCACGTCGGCCGGCGCAGCGGCCGGGCAGCGAAACACGCACTTGCGGTCGGGCGCGCGGCGCTGGTAGGTTTGCGCTTCGGGTCGGTGATCAGGCGAGGGGAATTGCGATGTTGGTTCTGTCGAGAAAAACGAATCAGAGCATCATGATCGGCGATGAGATTGAGATCACGGTTCTCTCGGTCTCCGGCGAGAAGGTTCGCCTTGGCGTCAAGGCGCCGCGCGAAGTGCCGATATATCGCGATGAGGTTTACGTGCAGGTCAGTGGGGAGCAGCGCAAAGCCGATCCGGCGCGCCCTATCCCATAACGATGTAGAGCGTTTCAAACATCGCCACCGTGACAATGACGGCGGTGGCGATCAGCAGCAGCACGAGCATCGCGAAGCGCAGCGTGCCGTGGCGGTGCTGGCGCTCAAGCCGCCGGACTCTGATGCGCTTTTCGGCGCGATGGTTGATCTCGCGACGACGGGCGCGGTCGGCACGAATCTCGGCACGGAACTTGGCCTCAAAGTCGCGCAGACTTCGACGGAGGTGGGTAGCCATCGAGGGCGATATTAGCGGCAGCGCCCCCACAGGCCGAGCCCTGCGCGGCGGGCGCGATTGCGTAATTGTGCGAATTCGCCCGCGTGGCTGGTGTTTGGCGGGAATACGCGCGCGTCGGCAAATCCACGCCCAACTAAATCTGCGTTCACAAACAGCTCTTGCCCAGCACCGTTCTTGCGGTAAACGTAGGCCAACAGGCGCCCGTAGCGGTCGCGCGGCTCGGTGCCGACGACTAGGCGGATGGCGCTGCCAGTTGGCAGCAGCCGCTCGTTCTCATCGCTGGCCTCGGGGCCGAAGCAGTCAACCTCGGCGTTTGGTTTAACGCTCTCAGGAGTGTCGATCCCGATGTAGCGCACGCGTTCCTCGCGGCCGCCGAGGTTGGCGACGATCGTGTCGCCGTCAACGATCCGTGAGACGGTGGCGTTGATCTCCTCGCCCGGCTCGGCTTCGCTGCCACCGCAGCCAGCGGCAGCGAGCAGCAGAGCTGCGGCGATCGCTGCGCAGGCTGCCCTGCGGTATCTACGGCCAGACGAGATCACCGCCCGACGTTATCGCCGCTCAGCGGGCCGTCGCGGCGGCGCGCCACGTTTGCTCCACTCTTGGGGCAATGCTGCGCGCCTTCGCGCTGGCTCTGCGTGCTTAAGCGATCGTTACGTCGTCTGAGAGGTAGACGTCCTGCACTGCGTTGAGGATCTCAACGCCCTCGTTCATCGGCCGCTGGAAGGCTTTGCGGCCGGTGATCAGGCCAGTGCCGCCGGCCCGCTTGTTGATCACGGCGGTCGTTACGGCTTCGGCCTTGTCGCTGTCGCCGCCGGAAGCACCGCCGGAGTTGATTAGTCCTGAGCGGCCCATGTAGCAGTTGGCAACCTGGTAGCGGGTGAGGTCGATCGGGTTGTCGGTCGTCAGCTTGTCGTAAACCAGCGGGCTGGTCTTGCCGTAGGAGACGCCGCCCTCGTTAAGTGCCAGGTAGCCGCCGTTGTTCTCCGGCAGCTTCTGCTTGATGATGTCGGCTTCGATCGTCGTGCCGATGTGGTTGGCCTGGCCGGTTAGGTCGGCGGAGACGTGGTAATCGGTGCCGTCGACGACGAAGGCGCTGTTGCGCAGGTAACACCACAGCACAGTGAACATGCCGAGCCGGTGAGCCTCTTCGAAGGCTGCCGCAACGTCGACGATCTGGTGGTGCGACTGCTCCGAGCCAAAGTAGATCGTCGCGCCGACGCCGGCCGCGCCGATCTCGAAAGCGCGCTGCACTGAGGCGAACATGATCTGGTCATACGTATTCGGATAGGTCAAGAACTCGTTGTGGTTGAGCTTCACGATGAAGGGAATGCGGTGCGCGTACTTGCGCGAAACGGCGCCGAGCACGCCGACCGTCGAAGCGACCGCGTTGCAGCCACCCTCGATTGCCAGCTCGACGATCTTGCCGGGATCGAAGTACTCAGGGTTGGGGGCGAAGCTGGCCCCGGCAGAATGCTCGATTCCCTGATCTACCGGAAGGATTGAGAGGTAGCCGGTGCCACCAAGGCGGCCGTGGTCCCACATCTGCTGAAGGTTGCGCATCACCTGGGCGCTGCGGTCACTTTCGGCAACGATCCGCTCGTTGAAGTCAGGGCCGGGCAGGTGCAGCATCGAAGCGTCGATCGTCGTGCACTTGTGATCGAGCAGCATCTTGGCGTTGTCGCCGAGCAGTTCTTCTATCTGGGAAGAGGTCATTGATTCAGTGGCCACGTCAGGTGTCTCCGTATTCGGTAGCGGGAAACCAGCTTGTTGAAGCGTAGCCGCGATCCGCGCTCGCTGTCGTCAGCGCCAGCGGGCTAAGATCGCAGCCCCGATGCCTGAAGCCCCTGATCTGTTCGTTGTCTGCCGTTCCTGCGGAGCTGAGGTTTCCAAGTACGTGACCGAATGCCCCTACTGCGGCGCGCGGACTCAGCAGCGCGCGCCAATGATTGCGCGTGGCCAGATCGCCGCCAGCGGCACCAAGCCAAAGCGGCAACGGAAGCGTCGTCAACGCTCGCGGCGCACTGATAGGGCGCCTGGCAAGCCGCTCGTTTCAGCCACGCTCGCTGCGGCCTGCGCGATCGGTGCCGTTCTAATTGTGCCGGGAGTCGTGTTGGCCAGCGAGGTAGGGGTCGTCGGGCAGCTCGACGGCCAATGGTGGCGCTTAGCCACGGCCTCCTTCTTCGCCGACAACCTCTGGTACACCGCCGCCAGCGTTGTAGCAATCGCCTTGTTCGGCGGACTGATCGAACGTGAGCACGGACCGTTTGTCGCTGGCGGCTGTTTCGCGATCTGCGCCGTCGGCGGAATGGCGGCCGCGGCTGGCCTAGAGAGCATTCCGCTCGCGCTCGGCGGCAACGCCGCGGCGCTAGGGCTGCTCGGCGCGTGGGTCATAACGCCGGTGCTTCAGACGCGGCGTGGCGAGCAGCCTTCGGTTGATCTGATTGGCACCGCGGTATGCGCCGCAGTGCTTCTGTTGATGCCGCTCGCGGCCGTTGAAGCGAGCTCTACGGCAGGCACCACGGGGCTCATTCTTGGCTTGCTCGCCGGCACGATTCTTGCGCGCCGGTAGGCTCTTGGACGATGGCTGAACACCGTTACAGCGCTGAGCAGGTAGATGCAGCGGTCACTGCGATCGCCGATGGCGGACGTTTCGCTAACGCTCAGGAGGTAGTCACCCACGCCGCCCCTGGGCTGCAGCAGATTCTCGGCGCGGCGCTTGATGCCGGCGGCTTCTTCGATTCAGCCCATCAAGGTGAGATTGCCCGCGTCGCTGCGATCACCGACGATCAGCAGCGCCGCGTTGCGCTCGCAGAGCTGGTCGCTGAGGAATCAAGACTGGCGATGCTGATCGGCGTTGCCGTCGGGTTGGCGCTGGCCGACGAACTTAGAGCAGCCAACACGGACGAGGGGAGCAACGAATGAGCGGTGTTCGCGTCAATTATTTAGGCCACTCGGCCTTCTCGATCGAGCACGACGGAACGAACGTTCTCGTCGATCCGTTTCTTACAGGCAACCCGAAGGCGACCGCCGATGCGGCTGAGGTTGAGGCCGACGCGATCCTCTTGACGCACGGCCACAGCGACCATCTCGGCGACACCGCGGCGATCGCCTCACGCACCGGCGCGCCGATTGCGGCGATCGTTGAGATCGCCGCCGAGCTAGCCGAGGAGCTTGGTCCAGAGCACGTGATTCACGATCCCAACCTCGGCGGCACAATCACCTTCGACTGGGGCTGGGCGCAGTGGGTTCCAGCTTGGCACACCTCGACAACGATGCGCGGGACGATCAACACGCCTGCCGGCATTGTGATCAACATTGGCGGCAAGACGATCTATCACCTTGGCGACACGGCACTCTTCAGCGATCTGGCGCTGCCTGGCCAACGCCACTCGATCGATCTCGCCTTGATCCCGATCGGCGGTCACTACACGATGGATCGTCACGACGCGGCCCGTGCCGCGACGCTGGTCGGCGCGCCGCTGGTGGTGCCGATTCACTACAACACCTTCCCACCGATCGAGACCGACGCGGCAGCCTTTGCCGATGCCGTCGCCGCCGAAGCGAATGCGACCGTAACGGTGCTCGACCCAGGGCAGAGTTTGGAACTGAAATGATCACCGCCTTCGTCCTCGTTGAATCGGAGCGCACGGCGCTGGCCACGCTCGGCCGGAAGCTGCAACAGATCGACGGTGTTGCCGAGGTGTACTCGGTGACGGGAGCCTGGGACTTCGTAGCGATCGTGCGCGTTGAGCGCCACGAGCAGCTCGCCGAAGCGCTTGCTGAGAATGTCGCCGCCCTCGAAGGCGTCAGTCGCTCGCAGACGATGGTCGCGTTTGATGCGTTCACCGACCTAGACCTCGATCGGCTCTTTGCTGACGGGTCCTGAGCGGCGACTACGCTGGGCTGCGATGAGCTCGATTGTCCGCCCGGAGTTCGGCGAATCACTACCGACGAAGCTTGGCCCCAAGTGGCGCGCGCTTGGGCGGCTGCCGCGGGCGCTAATTACTGGCGTTGCGGCCGCAGTTCTGTTGGTGATCCTCGCTCTGCTGCTCGGCGTCGGCTCGCCGACGAAGAAGGTTGAGGTTGGCGCTCCGGTTGCGTTCCAACTCAGCTACGACGGCGATCTGCTCGGGCAGCGGCTCACCGTCGGCCGCGAATCGCTGCGGCTCGAGACGCCTGCCGGCGTTGCAGCGAGGCGCAGCTTCACCGTCCAGCCGCTCTTCCTGCGTGCCTATGAGGGGTCGGTGGCGGGAGTGCTGCCGCTGCGCGCTGAGAAGATCACTGCTCAGCTTGGCGCCAGTGATCGGAGCTTCGCGACAATTTCGGAAGGGCCAGTGCTACTCGAGGAGCAGCCCGGCTACGAGATTCTCTACCGCTTTATCCGCGCTGGGCGCAGCTTCTACGGGCGGCGCGTGCTGCTCTTCCCGACCAAGCCCGGCGCCCGCGCCGGCGTTGAAGTGACGATGATCGCGATCCGCGGGGCCGGCGCGCTGACAGCGCAATCGATCGCGCTGCAGCCGCCGCTGCGTGAGCCGCTTCAATCGCTCGTCGTCGGTGACTGAGCTTTAGGCGGCCGGCGAAACCGCGCTCGGCGCGTCGTCGCCGCTTGTTTCGCGAAGCTGCTGCGTGGTTGGCTCGGTGGCTGGTGCGACCGGAGCGTCGGGGACCGGCGGGGTGTCGGTGATCGGTGGCGCCTGCGGGGTGTCGGTGATCGGTGGCGCCTGCGGGGTGTCGGTGATCGGTGGGGCGATCACCACGTCATCGTGGTGCTCCTCAGGGACAACCGGCACGGCCACGGGAGCGGGGTCAACCGGGAGTGGCGCTGCTTCGACGACCGGGGCGACTGCGGCGGCGACTGTCGGGACGGCGGCAACAGCCGGAGCAGGCTTGGCTGCTGCTTCAACCCTCGGCGCCGGCGCGATTGGCGCTGCGGCAACCGGAGTGCTCTGGATGATTGCGGCGGCAGACTCGCGCTTGGGCTCAGCGGTTGTAGCGTTATTGACGCCGACGGCGCCGGTCGTAACGATCGCGGCGGCGGCGACCGTTGCAGCGGCCTTCGTCGCGACCGAGCCAACGGCGCCTGAGAGCAGCCCGCCGCCAGCGGTAACGGTCGCCGTTGAGCCGGCGCTGGCAGTCGTGCCGATGTGAGCGAGAACGACCTTCTTGAGCACTAGCAGCGGCCCGATCGGCAGCAGCATCGCCAGCGCCTTGTTGTTCTGCTTCAGCGTTGCCTTAAAACCTTTGCAGCGTTCGCATTCGCGCGTGTGGCGGCGAACCGGGGGAGAGAGCTTCGTCAACCCTTCAGCAACTTCGGCGAGTTCAATCCGCGCCTCTTCGCAGGAGATCTGCCGCGCCTGCGCAGCTTCGGCGAGGCCGCCGCGGGCGCGAACCAGCAGCGACTTGACGCTCGGCACGGTTGTCTCCATCGCTTCGGCGATCTGGTCATAAGAGAGCGCGTCGATCTCGCGCAGCAGTAGCGCCGTGCGCTGCTGCTCCGGTAGCTCGCGCACGTCGCTCATCAGCTGGCGCAGGTCTTCGCGCTGGCTCACTTCATCCTCGGTCGTGCGGCCGTGGTCGGCGACGTGGTGGTCGAAGTCGTCAACGCCGATCGCGCTCTGGCGGCGCAGGTGGTTGAGCGAGCGGTTGCGAGCGATTCGGTAGAGCCAAGGCTTGACGTTGATCTCGCGCTCGTCGGCGATCATCGCGCTGTAGGCAGCGGCGAAACTCTCCTGAGTGATGTCCTCAGCATCTTCTTTCGATGCCAGCATGTGGCGCGTGAAGCCGAGGATTCGTGCGTGGTAACGGCCGACGAGAGCTTCGTAGGCGGACTGGTTGCCGCGGCGCGTCAGCGTGACCAGTTTCTCATCCGATTGGAGTCGCAAAAACGCGCTCGGGGCGCGAAGTCCTACAAGGTCGGATTGTGTGATTGCCGAGGCTTCCATTGATTTTTCAGACATACCAACACCGCTGGAGGCAAAAGGTTTCGTTTTTTTTCGCGCCCTCGAACTTCTTTTAGCCACAGCTACAGGCTAGTCTTCAGCGCCCGCCCGGGTGGCGGAACCGGTAGACGCGGCTGGCTTAAAACCGGCTGTCCCGCAAGGGACGTGGGGGTTCGAGCCCCTCCCCGGGCATAAATCGCTCCAAACTGGCTCAGTTGAGCTTGTCGAGCCGCTTCATCAAAGGAAGCGAATCGTATGGCTTGCCGCCCTTGTACCAACCCGGCGCGGTCCAAAGTTCGATGTGCAGATGGCAGCCGCTGGCGCGGCCGCTGTCGCTTACACGGCCAAGCCGCTGGCCGGCGAAGACCTTCGTTCCGACTTTGGCTGGCGAGCGCCCCTGCATGTGCATGTAGGCATAAGACTCGCCGTTGGCGCGCTGGACGACGATGTAGTTGCCCGCCGCCCCCTGGTTGGAATTGAACTGAACGACGCCGCTGGTCCAGGCCGCGAGCGGCGTGCCGCAGGCGGCGAAGTGGTCGGTGCCTTGGTGGCTGCGGTCGCCGCCGAACATCTGCGTCGCCGTGCTCGAGAGCTTGTGCGGCCCGCGGATTGGAAAGAACCCCTCGGCCAGTTCAAACTGGGTGTCGCTGCCGGCTTCGACCTTCGCGCTGGCACTGGCCAGCTCGTTGAGCCGCAGCACGTAGGTGCCGCTTGCGGCCGGCTCCTTACCGACGAAGCCATCCCAAGCTACGGCACCGTCGCCGGACTTAACGAGCGGCCAGCTGCGCACAATCTTTCCGGTCCTACCACTGACGGCTTCGACTCGCGCGCCAACCGCCGCTGCACTGCTCATTTGGTAAGCGAAGCGGGCCGCGCGCTTGCCGCCGGCGATCAGCTTCCTCGAACCGCTTGCGTCGTCAGTCGCGGGCAGCCCGGCAACAATCTTCACTGGCTGGGGAGCGGTCACGGCGCTGCCGATCGTGCCGCTGATGCGGACGGCGCCGCTCCTCGCGCGGCGTGGCACCGTGACAGTGATCGCGGCCGGCTGGGCCGCGCGAGCTGAAAGCTTGACGACGACGTTGTCGCGGCTGCCGCTGGAGCCGACGAAGGTGATCTGCTGCGCGCTTTGAAGATTGCTGCCGCGAACAGTCATCAGTTGCCCGGCGGAGCAGCTGCCGACGGGCTGGAGTGGGCAGGCAATCGATGAGATCAGAGGTTGGCCTGGAAGCTCAGCGCCGCCGGGGCCGCTCGCAGCGATCGCAACAGGTGCACCGAAGGCGAGCAGCACTAAAAAGGCGAGGAGGCCTCTGCGAAGCAGGGGGGAAGTTGAACGCTTGAAAACTTGCACTTGCTTTTCTGACCACTCTTATCTGTGCCTACGAGGTGAGCTGACGGGCTCGCGCTTTAAGAGTCTGCGCGGCGCTCCGAACTGCGAGCGCTTAGCCCCAACAACTTGGTTCCCCCGCTCGCGGCCGCACTGGGCGGACACGACTCGGCTGGTCGTTAACTCAGTAGAAGGTAGCGGGATGACCCCACGTACGGCGCCGGTGCGGGCGCCGCGGCACTCCCGATCGTCGGTAGGATTGGCCGATGAAAAGCGAAGCTGGCACAACGACAATGTTCCACGGCGGGCGCCTCGTAGCGCGGCGGCTGAAGCAGTACGGGGTTTCGAAACTGTTCACGCTCTCCGGCGGCCACCTCTTCTCGATCTACGACGACTGCCGCGACGAGGGGATTGAGATCGTTGACACGCGCCACGAGCAGGCCGCGACCTTTGCCGCCGAAGGCTGGGCCAAGGTCACGCGCCAACCGGGCGTCGCCGCACTCACCGCCGGCCCCGGCGTCACCAACGGACTCAGCGCAATCGGTTCGGCGCTGCAGAACCAGTCGCCGATCATGGTGCTCGGCGGCCGCGCGCCGGCGCTGCGCTGGGGGATGGGCTCGCTGCAGGAGATCGACCACATCCCGTTTGTTGCGCCGCTGACGAAGTTTGCCGCCACGGCCGAAAGCCCAGAGGCGATCTCAGGGCTGATCGACGAAGCGCTTCGAGCAGCGCTGGCGCCGCATTCCGGCCCGACCTTCATCGACTTTCCGCTCGACGTTGTTTTCTCCGAGGGCGAAGAGTCACCGCCCGCGCCGCCGCTCCCGGGCCCCGAGGCCGAGCCGGCAGCAGCGAGCGGCATTGACGAAGCGATCGCGTTGCTCGCCGCGGCTGAGCGCCCGGTGATCATGGCCGGCACGAATCTTTGGTGGGGGCACGGCGAGAAGGCGCTGCTGGAGCTAGTGGACGAACGGCGGATCCCCGTCTTCCTCAACGGCCTAGCGCGCGGCTGCGTCCCGGCAGACCACGAACTCTTCTTCGCCCGCGCCCGCGGCCAGGCGCTGCAGGAGGCAGATGTCGCGCTGGTGATCGGTGTGCCGATGGACTTCCGGCTCGGCTTCGGCGGATCCTTCGGCGAGGCGACGAAGCTGATCGTCGTTGATCGCGCCGAGCCGCTGCGCCTGAACCCGCGCGAGGTTGCGGCCGAGTGTTACGGCGGCGTCGCCGCGACGCTGCGCGCGCTGCGCGAAGGGACCGGCGGCCTTGAAGGCGCAACCGCGCCGTGGGTCACGAAGCTGCGCGAAGTCGAATACGAGAAGCGCGCCGCCGAAGTGCCTGAGCTTGAAGACGATCGCGCGCCGCTTCATCCGATGCGGATCTACCACGAGCTAAACAAGTTCCTTGACCGCGATGCGATCGTGATCGGCGACGGCGGCGATTTTGTCTCCTTCGCCGGTAAGGTGATCAACTCTTATCAGCCGGGCTGCTGGCTCGACCCCGGCCCGTTCGGTTGCCTTGGCTCGGGAACCGGCTATGCGCTGGCTGCGAAGCTCGCTTTCCCCGACCGCCAGGTAGTCCTAATCGTTGGCGACGGCGCCTTCGGCTTCGGTGGAATGGAGTTCGACACGCTCGCCCGCCACGGCGTCAACGTTGTCGCCGTGATGGGGAATAACGGCATCTGGGCGCTCGAGAAGCACCCGATGGAGTTCCTCTATGGCTACTCGGTCGCTGCTGAACTGCGGCCCGGAACGCGCTACGACGAGATCGTCACGACGCTCGGCGGCTACGGCGAGCTGGTTGAGAAGCCGGCCGACCTGCGCCCCGCGCTGGAGCGAGCCTTTGCCTCAGGCCTGCCAGCGCTCATCAATGTGCTGCAGGACCCTGACGTGATCTATCCGCGCAAGTCGAACCTCGCCTGAGCCGCGCTGCGCTAAAAGCTGGAGGCGGCGTCGAGCGCTACGCCATAGAGAATGTCGTGCTCGGAGACTTCGACCTCGTCAAGGCCGAAGGCTTCGATCACGCGGACGAGGATCTGCGTGCCCGCAAGAATCGCTGGCGCGCGGTCGGGGTGGAGGCCGGCAACTCCGCGCCGCTCTGCCTCGGGCATCGAAGCCATCCGCGCGGCAATCTCGCGGCAGCGCGCCAGACAGACGCGGTGGCCGTGGACTGCCTCTGGGTCATAGGGCTCAAGTTCAAGGTCGATTGCGGCCATTGAGGTGGCCGTGCCTGCGACGGCGATGATCGTCGTAACGTGCTCGCGCTCGGCCTGCGGCACGGCGGCGGCGAGGACCTCGTCGATTTCGGCGCTGAGCTGCTCGATCTCATCGGCGGTCGGTGGATCGTGGGCGATGTGGCGCTCGCTCTGGCGGACAACGCCAAGCTGGGTTGAAACGTGAAAGCCGACGCTGCGCCCGTGGCCGATGATCAGCTCGGTTGAGCCGCCGCCGATGTCAACGACGACGATCTGCTCACCATCGCCGGGATCGCGGCCGCTGGTTGCGCCGAGGAACGAGAGCTCTGCCTCCTGTTCGCCTGCAATCGCACGCGCGTCGAGCTGGTAGCGCTCAGCGACCTGCCGCGTGAATTCATCGCCGTTGGCGGCGTCGCGCGTGGCGCTTGTCAGCACGGCGCGGCGCTGGTCGGCGCCGCCAAGCTCTTCGATCATCGCCGAGTAGTCGCCCAGCGTGGCGAAGACGCGCTCCATCGCTTCCTCCGCTAGAACGCCGCTGGAGTCAACGCCAACGCCAAGCCTTGTGACCTCGCTGCGGCGCGCCAGCTCGGTGATTGAGCCGCCCTCAGCAACGTCGGCGAGCAGCAGCCGCGTCGAGTTCGTTCCGATGTCAACGACGGCGATCCTCACCGTTACGAGATTACGCTGATGGCGGCGCAGGCGCGGGCGTCGGCATCGGCTCGCCGGTCAGCGCTGCAAGCAGGTTGTCGGCGGCGCAGTTGCCCATCGCGGCGCGAGTGGTTGCCGTCGCTGAGCCGATGTGCGGCACGATCAGGCAGTTTGGAGCGTCGTAGATTGGGTCATCTGTCGGCGGTGGCTCAGGGTCGGTGACGTCGAGCGCGGCGCTACCGATCGTGCCCGCGTGGAGAGCCTCTATCAGCGCGGCTTGATCAACGACGCCGCCGCGGGTTGTGTTGATCAGCAAGGCATCTGGCTTCATTGCAGCCAGCGCAGCAGCGTCGATCAGGTGGCGCGTCTGCTCGTTTAGCGGGCAATGGATGCTGACGATGTCGGCCTCGGCCAGCGCGGCGTGAAGGTCGTCGCCCCGGCCTGCGAAGCTGATCTGCATCCCGAACGGCTCAGCGCGGTCGGCGACCGCTTGGCCGATCCGGCCGCGGCCGATGATCAGCAGCTTTGCGCCGCGCAGCTCGCGCCCAAGCCAACCTTCCGGCTCCCAGGTCTTCCAGCGGCCCTCGCGTGCGTCGCGCTCGCCTTCGGGAATGTTTCGCGCCGCTGCCAGCAGCAATGCCATCGTCAGATCGGCGGTTGCATCGGTCAGAACGTGCGCCGCGACGCCGACGAGAACACCGCGCTCCGCGGCGGCCGCCAGATCGATGTTGTCGCAGCCGACGGCGAAGTTGGCGACCGCCTTCAGCTGCGGCGCGCTGTCGAGCAGCTCGCCGTCAACGCGGTCGGTCAGCAGCGAAAGCAGGCCGTCGGCGTCGGCTACACCAGCCAGCAGCTGCTCGCGCGTCGGCGGCATCGAGCCTTCGTGAACGGTCACCTCGTGGCTCGCGTCGCGCAGCCGCTCGATCGCATTTCCCGGTAGTGACCGGGCTACAAAGATCTTCGCCATCGCGCGGCACAATACCTAGCGGGCGCTGGAAGGCAACCGCGACTGCGCGTTACTGCGATCTGTAATATTTTTGTTCATGGATATTAAGAGATCAGTTCTGTTGGGATTCTCTGCCGCCGCCGTTCTCGCAGCCGCCGCCCCCGCTGGCGCCGCCGCTGGCACGCTCAACTTTGGCTCAACGCCAGATCAGCAGCGCGCCGCTGGTGTAGCGATGGGCAAGGAGGCCTACACCTACGGCTTCCCGCTCAACGAGTTCAACCTGATCCGAAAAGCGGACCTCCAGCTGAGCGCACCTCTGAACGTGCTCGCCAACGCGCAGCAACTGGCCACGCCGGCAGCGCAGGGCGTCGTTGCTCCCAACACAGACACGCTTTACTCGCTCGCCCAGCTTGATCTTGGCAAGGGACCGGTCGTGCTGAAGGTTCCGAAAATGAACGGCCGCTATTGGACATTCGAGTTTGTTGAGCCCTACACCAACGTTGTCGGCTACATCGGCAGCCGCCTCAACGGCTTTGCTGGCGGAACCTGGGCGCTGCAGTGGAGCGGCGCGAAATCAACGAAGCCGCTGCCGAAGGGCGTCAAAGTCTTCAAGTCGTCTGCCCGTCGGCTTTGGGTGATCGGTCGCACGCTGGTTAGTGGCAAGCAGGACGAGGCGAAGGCAAAGAAGCTGATGGCGCAGTATCGGCTCGGCACTCTCGCCGCCCTCACAGCAGGAAAGGGCCTTTCCAAGCCGCGCAATCTGACTCCTGGACGGCCAAAGACGGTCGAACCGGCGGGGCTCGGATTCCTTGACCTGCTGAGCGCCGGAATGACCGATGATCCGCCGCCCGCGCGCGACGCCGAGATCGTTGCTCGGATGCGGGAGTTCGGTATTGGCGTGGGGCTAAAGCCGAGCACCGCGGGGTTGCCGGCGCCGGTGCTCGAAGGGCTGGCGGCCGGCGTTGACGCCGCTGCCGCGTCGCTTCCAACCGAGGCAAGGCTGCCGATCCTAACCGAGGCGAAGGAAAACGGCGGCTGGTTCAACCCCTCACCAAAGGTTGGCATTTTCGGGACCGATTATACGATGCGGGCTCGCGTCGCGTTGGTGGGAATCGGCATCAACACGGTCGATGAGTCGACCTACCCAACCGCTCTAACCGATTCCGCTGGCGAGATGCTCAACGGCGCCAACAACTACCGCCTGGTCTTCAAGCGCGGCAAGCTTCCGCCGGTCAAGGGTTTCTGGTCGGTGACGATGTACGACTCGAGTGGCTATCTCGTTCCCAACGCCGCGAAGGTTTATGCTATAGGCCCCGACCACCCGGGCATGATCACGCGCAAAGATGGCTCGGTCGTGATCGTCGTCCAGCAGAGCAAGCCGACCGAGAAGGGCGTCAACTGGCTGCCCTCGCCAGCGGTGGGTTTCCGCCTCAACATGCGCCTTTACGTTCCTTCGAAGTCGATTCTCAACGGCACTTGGAAGCCGCCGGGGATCGAGAAGGTCGGCTGACCGCGACGCGCCCTGCCAGCGGGCTCTACTAGCCTCGCTGGCCGATGACCGATCAAGCTCAAATTCCCGTTGACGAAGTTGGTCAGTACTGGCCAACGCCTTGGAGCAGTGAGGACGGTGGCTCGCTGCGCTGGTGCTGCGCAGGAGGCCAAACCGGTCTTGGCATTCAGCCGGGCGAGCGGCTCGAGATAACAGCGGTAAAGGACGCATTCGCCAGCGACATGGTGATCCGCCGAAACGAGGGCGAGCTCTACGCGCTGCGGCACGAAATGCCATGGACCGGCGGTGCGCAATCGGCGCCGGTGCGCGGCTGGACCGAGAAGCTCGACTCAATCACGCTGGAAGTGACGGCCTCGACCCCAAAGCTGCCCGGCGGCCCCTACTGGCCAGGTGGAATCGCCTGCCACGCTAACGGTTCGATCTACATGGTCTTCGGCGGCTGGGCGCATCGGCTAACGCCTGAGCTTGAAGTCATCGCCTCACACAAGCTGCCGGTCGCCCGTCCTCACAACTCGTTTGTGATCCTGAACGGCGGCGAGCTGGTGACGAAAGATTGCGACGCCCCGGTCGGGCTCGCGCCCTCAACCGTTTCGATCCTCGACCCGATCACCCTGCTCCCGGTCGCCGAGCCGCTGACGCTGCCGGAGCCCTCTATCGGCAGGCTCTGCAGCGATGGAGAGAACGTAATCGTGATCGGTACGACAAAGCTCTTCCGCCTCCAGCTTGACCGCGACGCAGGCAGGATCGTCGTCGACGAAGATTGGCGCCCGTCGTACGGCCCGGCGCCGGGCCGCAGCTTCGGCTGGGATCCGGTGATTACCGAAGAGCACGTGCTCTGGATGGACAACGGCCAGAACGAGACCGACGTGACGATGCGCGACTGCGGCACGGCGCCCGATCCGGTCAGGCTGTGGTGGGCGCGCCGCGACGACGCTTCGAAGATCGATTCGACCGAAATCAGCGGCTTGCCTTTTGGAACTGAATCGAACCCGCCGGCTTGGGACCCAGCCCGCGGCGTTGTGATCGCCTTCGACGCCGGCAACGCCGTGCTGCGGGCTTGGCGCCTCGTCGGCGACACGATGGAAGAGCTCTGGCGGCGTGACGGCTTTGCCCACGCCGGCCATCTGATTCTCTACCCCGACACGCGCGAGCTCGTAGTGCAGGACTGGAAGCAGCCGCAGTGGATGCGCCGCCCGCTGGTGCGCCGAATCACGCGCCCCGTGCTGCAGACGCTTGGCAAGTTCGCGCTGGTGCGCAAGAGCGGCGTTGCGCTCGGCCACGATCAGCTCGTCGTGCTTGACCTTGACAGCGGCGCCGACAAAGCCCGCGTTGACGTGCCGTCCCCCTGCCAAGGCTTCCTCTTTCCAGCACCGGGCTTCGGCCGCGACCTCTATTACCAGTCGGCTACGACGATCGCGCGAGTCGCGGTCGTCTGATTTCACGCCCTGCGCCGCGTTCACTTCGCTGCTAGCCTACGCAACACGTCGCGGGGTGGAGCAGTCT
>SYIT01000115.1 GCA_005798685.1 Actinomycetota bacterium
CGAAGAGGACGTGCTCGACACTTGGTTTAGCTCTGCGCTGTGGCCTTTTGCAACGCTCGGCTGGCCCGATGAAACGCCGGAATACAAAGCCTTCTACCCGACCAATGTGCTCTCAACCGCGCGCGACATTCTCTTCCTCTGGGTCGCGCGAATGGTGATGATGGGGCTGCGCTTCACCGGCGAGGCCCCCTTCAGCGATGTTTACGTTCACTCGGTCATCCAGGCCCCCGATGGGCGGCGGATGAGCAAGTCGCTGGGCACGGGCATCGACCCGATCACGGAGATCGACGAGCACGGCGCCGATGCTGTTCGCTTCGGCCTGCTGGCGATGTCCTCGACGCAGGACGTGCGCTACTCACGCGAGCGCGTCGAGCAAGGCCAGGCACTCGCCAACAAGCTCTTCAACGCTTCACGCTTCGTGCTGCTCAACGTTGGCGAAGAGGTCGGGCTGGAGCCGTTCGTTGGTGCTGACGCACCGGTCGAGGACCGCTGGATCGTGTCGCGGCTAACGCAGGTTGTTGCCGAAACGAGCGAGCAGATTGAACAGTTCGAGTTCTCAAAGGCGGCGTTCGGCCTCTACGACTTCGTTTACGGCGATCTTTGCGACTGGTACCTCGAACTGATCAAGGGCCGCGAGTTCGACGTCGAACTTTCGGCAACCGTCTGTTACGTGCTGCGTTCAACGCTGGCGCTAGCGCACCCGTTCATCCCGTTCGTCACCGAGCAGCTCTGGGAGTCGGTGCCTGGCGCCGAAGGGTTGCTGATCGGCGCTCCGTTCCCGCTGGCGAACGAGGCCCTGCTCGATGCCGAGGCCGAGCAGCGGGTCAGCGACCTGATCGCTGCTGTTAGCGCGCTGCGCTCTTGGCGCAGCGGTGCCAACGTGAAGCCAGGAGCCAAGCTTGGTGCCAAGATTGAGTCGGCTTCACTCGGCGCCGACTCGGAGCTGATCGCACGTTTGGCGCGGCTCGACCTTAGCGGCTTGCGCGGCGACGTGTCGGGCAGCATCGCTGTTCCCGGCGGGACGATCGAGATCAGCGCCGGCGACGCGATCGATCTCGAGGCTCAACAGCACGAGCGCTCGCAAAGACGCGCCGGGCTTGAAGGCGAGATCGCGCGCGCCGAGAGCAAGCTCGCGAACGAGGCCTTCGTCGCAAAAGCGCCGGCCGAGCTAGTTGCCGGTGAGCGAGCGAAGCTCGACCGGCTGCGCGACGAGCTCAGCGCGCTCGGCGCCTGAGCGGGACGCGAGATCGGCGTGCAGCCAGGCAGCGTGAGGCGGTGGAGTGAGCTGGACGCTGAGCGCTGGCTGCTCTCGCTAGAGAATTTCGGCATCGAACTCGGCCTCGAGCGGATTGAAGCGCTGCTCGCCGCGCTCGGCTCGCCGCAGCGGCGCGGGCGGATCGTCCACGTCGTCGGCTCCAACGGAAAGTCGTCGGTGACGAGGATGATCGAGGCGGTCTTGCGTGAGCACGGCTTCGTCGTCGGCGCCTACCTCTCGCCGCACTTCATCTCCTTCACGGAACGGATTCTGATCAGAGGCTCACCAACCGATGCGGTAGCGTTCGCGGCGGCATCCGAGAGCATCAGCGCGGCCGTCGCGCAGCTCGAAAAGGCTCAGCCAGCGCTCGGGCCGGTGACGCAGTTCGAAGCGCTCACAGCGATTGCCTTCAGCGAATTTGAGCGAACCGAGGTGGAGGCTGCCGTGATCGAAGCCGGGCTGGGCGGGCGGCTCGACGCAACCAACGTGACCGACTCGGCCGTTCAGGTGTGTACGGGAATATCGCTTGAGCACACGGCGCTGCTGGGAGCGACGATCGCGGCGATCGCAGCTGAGAAGCTCGCCGTCGTGAGGCCGGGTAGCACTCTCGTCGTCGCTGCCGATCTTGACCCCGCCGCGCTTTCGGTAGCCGTTGATCGCTGCGAGAAGCAGGGTGCGAGGCTCGTGGTTGCGGGCCTTGACGCGCCCGCCGCGTTGTCGGTCGGCGGCCAATTTCAGCGAGCGAACTTCGCGCTCGCTGCTGCGGGTGCCCACGCCCTGCTCGGTTCGCTCGACGCAGCAGCCGTTGAGCGGGCGGCCTGCGGCCTCGTGATTCCGGGCCGCTACGAGATTGTCGGCAGCGAGCCGACGACGATTCTCGACGGGGCCCACAACGGCGCCGGCGTGGCGGCGCTGGCAGCGTCTCTGGCGGCCGAGTCAAGCGCGGCGAGGACGATCGGTTGCCTTTCCGTCCTCGACGATAAGGACGCTGAAGCAATGCTAACGGTCCTAGGCCAATGCTCAAATGAGCTGATCTTCACCCGCGCCAGCCATCCACGAGCACTTGATCCGGCCGTGCTGGCTGAGATCAACGAGCGGCTCGGCGGCCCGCCGGCGCGCGTTGTCCAGTCGCCGCACGAGGCGTTTGAGCAGGCGCGCGCCGCTGCAGGAGCCGACGGACTGGCGTTCGCTGCCGGTTCTCTCTATCTGATCGCCGACCTCAAGCGTGGCGCTGACGCCACAGGCGGATCGACGCTATGAATCAAAACGGACCCTCGGTGATCGTGATGGTCGTAACCGTTGCGGTGCTCGTCTCGGCGGTGATTCTCGTCTTTTTCGGCGTCGGTTACCTCTTGGGCAAGGTGTTGCTCTAGCTCACGACCGAGCTGAGCAGCGCCCGAGCGCGTTGGCAGGCATTCGCCATCTGATGGCGAAGAGTGCTCTACGATCTGACACCCACAATGACCTTTCTGCTTGCGATATTTGGTCTCGACGGCCTTTTCAACATGGTTGCCCAGCTGATTGTGCTGGCCGCAATCGTGATCTGGTTGGCGCTCGTTTGGTACACCTTCACCGACGCGCGCCGCCGCCTCGAGGACAAGATGCTGATCCGCTCAGCAACCGTCGCAGCGCTGATCTTTCCGCTCGTTGGCACTGTCGTCTACGTGATCGTTCGCCCTCCTGAGTACATCGAAGACCGAATTGAGCGCGAGCTCGAGATGGAGGCCGCCGCCGCTCGCCTAGCCTCGGCCGATTATCAAGCATGCCCGCACTGCGAAGAGATCGTCGGTGGCCAGTTCCTCCGCTGCCCGCACTGCATGCGCAAGCTCCGCGATGCCTGTGTTGGCTGCGGCAAACCGCTCGACCCCGATTGGCTGCTGTGCCCCTACTGCGAATCTGAGATCGAGGGCGTGACGCCGGCGCGCAAACCACGCCTTGGCCGCAGCCGTGAGGTCGTAGAGGAAGAGGTCGAGCTCACAGAGGAATACGGCGACGAAGAGGTCGCAGAGTTTGAAGAGCTCGATCTCGATACGGTCTCAGACGAACCTCCGGCGCCGCTCGCGCTCGACGAGCCGGACGAGACTCGCTAACCAACCGAAAGCAGAGAGCCCGATGGAACGGACACTGATCCTTGTAAAACCGGACGCATTTGCCCGCAACCTCAGCGGTGAGATTATCGCCCGCTTCGAACGCAAAGGGCTCCAGCTAACGGCGATGAAGATGATGACGGCGAGCCGCGAGCTAGCCGAGGCGCATTACGCTGAGCACGCCGAGCGGCCGTTCTTCGGCGAGCTCGTTGACTTCATCACCAGCGGCCCGCTGGTGGCGATGATCTTCGAAGGCGATCACGCCGTCACGGCGGCGCGCCAAGTAATCGGGGCGACCGATCCTCTCGAGGCGACGATGGGATCGATCCGCGCCGACTACGCGCTCGAGGTGGGGCGCAACATGGTTCACGGTTCAGACTCCGACGAATCGGCCGCGCGCGAAGCCGCGCTCTTCTTCCCCGAGCTTGGCTGATAAGCCCGCCCCGCTTGTCTGGGACCCGGCCTGGCGGCTGGTGCTGGCCTCTGCCTCACCGCAGCGCAGTGAGATTCTCAGCGGGCTAGGAATCGATTTTGACGCGCGTCCGACTGCTGCGGACGAGCTGTCGGAGGGAGATCCGGCCGAAGTCGCGCTTGCCAATGCCGTCGCAAAGGCCGAGGCCGGGCGCGCGGCGCTAAGCGCTGAGGAGCGCAAAAGCTGCGTCGTTCTCGCCGCTGACACGGTAGTTACGCTTGGAAAGAAGATCTACGGCAAACCGGCCGACGCCGAGCAGGCGCGGCGCTACCTAACCGAACTCTCTAGCGGAGCCCACGAGGTGATCGGCGGTATCGCACTAATCGACGTATACGGGGTCAGGCGTACCGCGCTCGCAAGAACTGAGGTTCAGTTCCGCCCCCTGAGCGCGAAGGAGATCGCCGAGCAGATCGATCTTGACGAGTGGCGCAATCGCGCCGGCGGCTACGCAATACAGCTCTCTGGCGACCAGATGGTGGAGCGCACTGGCAAGGACCGTTTGAACGTAGTAGGACTATCTCCAGAGGCTTTGGGCAGCCTTGTGCAAGGACTGTTGCCCACTGGAAGCAGAGCACCTGATCGCTACACTGATTAGACACGCGGGCCGTCGGTCATTCCGTTAAGGCATCGCCTTCCGCCCGTGTTTTTCTGTCCATGGGCGTCCTTAGCTACTTGACTGGAATGGGCGGCCGCGACATGGCCGTTGATCTTGGCACGGCCAATACGCTCGTCTACCTCCGTGGACGGGGCATCGTGCTCTCTGAACCGAGCGTCGTTGCGATCGACTCGCGCAGCGGTGAAGTTCACGCCGTTGGCGTGGAAGCGAAGCGGATGCTCGGCCGCACGCCCGGCACGATCCAAGCGATCCGGCCACTGAAAGACGGAGTGATCGCCGACTTTGATGTGACCGAAGCGATGCTGCGCCACTTCATCCAGAAGGTTAACCAGGGGCGCTGGGCGCACCCACGGGTTGTCGTATGTGTTCCCTCGGGCGTGACGGGAGTCGAAAAACGCGCCGTCGAGGAGGCCTGCCTCTCGGCCGGCGCTCGCCAGGCCTACTTGATCGAAGAGCCAATGGCTGCCGCTCTCGGCTCCGGTCTGCCGATCGGAGAGCCGACCGGTTCGATGATCGTTGACGTCGGCGGCGGCACCAGCGAGGTGGCCGTAATCTCGCTTGGGGGAATTGTCGTCTCACGCTCGATTAGAATTGGTGGCGATGAACTCGACGAGGCGATCATCAACTACGCAAAGCGTGAGTACAAGCTCTTGATCGGCCAGCAAACTGCCGAGGAGTTGAAGATTGAGATTGGCTCCGCCTTCCCGATGGCCGAGGAGTTTCAGGCCGAGATTCGCGGCCGCGACCTCGTAAGCGGGCTGCCCAAGACAGTCGCGCTAAGCAGTGAAGAGGTGCGGGCAGCGATCGGGGAGCCGCTGGCGCAGATCATTACCGCAGTCAAGGAGACGCTCGACAGCACGCCGCCGGAGCTTTCGTCCGACATCATGGATCGCGGCATCATGCTGGCCGGTGGTGGGGCGCTGCTGCGGGGCTTCGATGAGCGTTTGCGCAGCGAAACTCAAATGCCCGCCCATCTTGCAGAATCACCTTTGACTTGTGTCGCCGTGGGCTCAGGCCGCTCACTGGAAGAGTTTGAAGTCATTCACAAAACTAACCGCTCAGCAAGGAAGCGTCGCAGGCGCTAAGCGCCGCGGCGATTAGGAACGCTATGCCTTGCCCAACGATCATTTTGAGATGTACGACCGGACTATTCGTCGGCGGCGGTTAACGCTAGCGGCGCTAGTGGCGTGCTCGCTGCTGCTGCTGACCGTCTACTTCGGCGAGTCCAACGATGGCGCGCTTCACAACGTCCAGCGCGGTGTTTTCAGCGTCTTTGCCCCGATCCAAGAGGGCGCTTCGACGGTGCTCAAGCCGGCTCGCGACCTCTTCGGCTGGTTCGGCGACACGATCGACGCCAAGGGGCGGCTGAGCGAGCTTGAAGGCTCTAATCAGCAGCTCCGTGCGCGCGCGATTGCTGGCAGCGAAGCGTTGCGTGTCAACGCTCAGCTTCAAAGCCTGCTCAACCTCGACAACGCCGGCGGGCTCGCTGCTGCGAAGCCGGTCACAGCGCGCGTAATCGGCCGCTCCCCAACGGTTTGGTACTCGACGGTGACGATCAACCAAGGCAGCGACAGCGGCATCAAGAATGGCAACCCGGTGATCAACGGCGACGGTCTAGTCGGCCAGGTCTCAACTGTTAGCGGCAACGCGTCGATCGTGACTCTGCTCAGCGACGGCGAGTTGGCCGTGCCTGCGCGCGTTAGTGCCAGCGGCGCCCAAGGGGTTGCTGAAACGGGCGCCGGCGGGCCGGACGATCTTCGCCTTAAGTTCATTGCGCGCCGTTACCGCGTTGACCCAGGCGCCGCGGTCGTCACGGCCGGCACGCTCTCAACGGCCCCGGGGCTCGAATCGCTCTATCCGCCGGGGATTCCGATCGGAGCGGTCACAAGGGTCGTCGACCCCGGCACCGACGCGCAGAAGATCTACCTACGCACCTACGCTGATCTGCAGAGGCTCGAAATCGTTCAGGTACTGACAGCGCCGATCAACGGGAACCGCCGATGAACCTCAACTACCGAACACTCAGCTGGCGCCTTGCTTTGATCTGCGTGGTGACCGTCGTCTCTCAGGTCGCCGCTGTGTCGCAGGTCGAGATCCTCGGCGCAAATGCCGACCTCGTCCCTCTCGTCGCTGCGTCCGTCGGCTTGATCGTCGGTGCGCTGCCGGGCGCAATTTTCGGTTTCGCGATCGGTATGCTGCTCGACTTCGCGCTCGTTGAGACGGTAGGAGTCGCTTCGCTGATCCTGCTCGCGATCGGTTATGCGAGCGGGCGGCTGCGCGAACTGCGTGACCCGCAAGGGGCAATCGTCCCACTAATCGTCGGTGTCGCCGCGACCGCCGCCGCGCAGATCGGCTTCTCGCTGCTGACCGTCCTACTCGGGCAGACGGTTCCGCTTGGCTTGTCGCTGCTTTGGGAGCTGCTTGGCACAGTTGCCTTCAACGCTGCGATTGCGATCCCGGTCTATCTCGTGATCCGCCGCTGCCTGCTGGACGCGCTTCCGGAAGATCCACGCCGTCGCCGGCGCCGCGCCTACACAACCGGTGGTCTATCACCACTATCGAGATCATGATCAACCCACTCGACAAACCACCGCTGCGCAGCATCGGCGAATCGCCTCTGACGCCTCAGCTTGCGATGCGCGTTGCCGTGCTCGGCGGGATCGCTCTGGTGCTGTTCTCAATCATATTCTTCAAGCTCTGGTTCCTGCAGGTGCTGACCGGCGATCAAGCGGTCCGCGAGGCTGCCAACAACCGCGTCAGAACGGTCGCCGTAGCTGCGCCGCGTGGCGCGATCCTTGATCGCAGCGGCAAGACGCTGGTTGAGAACCGCCCCGCCTTCGTGATGCAGCTTGACCCGGCCCAGCTGCCAGCTGAAACGCAGGCAGCGGCCGCCACGTGGGGGCAGGCGATGACGACCTGGGCGCGCAAACCTCGCGGTCAAAGAGGGCCAAGGCCAAAGATCCCCGCGTCTGCCAGCGCGGCGCTCGAGCAACGCTACGCAAAGCTCGCTGCGGCGCTGGGAATCTCAAGCAAAACAATTCACACACGAGTGATTCAGCAGCTGGCGCAGCTGCCGTACGCCAACGTGCGCATTCAAGTAGATGTTCCAACCGGTGTGCGCAACTACCTTCTTGAACGCCCCGGCCAGTTCCCGGGCGTTAGCGTTGATCAGGTCTACGTCCGCCGCTACCCCGGCGGCGTTGGCGCAGCGCAGCTACTAGGCGCCGTCGGCCAAGTTAGCCCCGACCAGCTGGAAGCCGATTCGTTCCGCGGCGTTGTCTCAGGTGCGATCGTCGGGCAAGAGGGGCTGGAGCGCTCCTACGACCATTACCTGCGCGGAGCCGATGGAACTAAGAGCATCACGATCGACGCTGATGGAAAGCTCAAAGGCCAGCGAATCTCGCGTGAATCGCGGGCCGGTGACAGCGTTCGCACCTCGCTCGATTCGAAGTTGCAGCGCAGCGGTGAAGCGGCGCTGGCCTCGGCGATGAACGGCGGCGGGACGGCCGGCGCGTTCGTCGCGCTCGACCCTCGCGACGGCAGCGTTCTGGCGCTTGGCTCAGCGCCGACATACGACCCCAGCGTGCGCGCCGAGCCGATCATCACGCAAGCCGATTACGAACGACTCTTCGGCGAAGCGGCCGGCGCGCCGCTCTTCAACCGCGCGATCAGCGGCGGTTATCCGACAGGTTCAATCTTCAAGCCGATCACTGCGCTCGCTGCGCTCGACGGCGGCGTAATCACGGCCGACCGAAGCATTAGCGATCCAGGCGTGCTCACCGTCGGTTCCCAGAAGTTCTACAACGCTGGCCGCCAAGCGAACGGGCCGGTCAGCCTCGTGCGCGCGCTGCAGGTTTCCTCAGACGTTTACTTCTACACGCTCGGCCGCGACGCCAACCCAATGAAGGGCCAGATCATCCAAAGTTGGGCGCGCAAGCTGGGTCTCGATAAGGCAACGGGGATCGACCTTCCCGGCGAAGCCTCTGGAACGATTCCTGACCGCCAGTGGCGCGCCCAGCAGAACGCCAAAGAGGTCGCGTGGGAGAAGAAGAGCGGCAAAAAGTGCCCGCCAGATTGCCTCTATTCGGACAAGCGACCGTGGTCGGTTGGTGACAACATCCAGCTCTCCGTCGGCCAGGGCGATGTGCAAGCGTCGCCGCTTCAGATGGCCGTCGCCTATTCGGCGATCGCCAACGGTGGCACGGTGGTACGGCCGCACCTCGGAATGACGATCGAAAGCGAAACCGGGCAGCAGCTTGAGCGGATTGAAGTGCCACCGCTGCGGCGCGTCGTGATTGACCCCAGCTACCAGAAGTCAATCCTCGACGGCCTCCACCAATCGACGCTCGGCGATGGCACCTCGGCCGATGTCTTCAGCGACTGGAACCAAGCGAAGTTCCCCGTCTACGGAAAAACTGGCACGGCCGAACGACCGCCACGGCCCGACCAGTCGTGGTACGCCGCCTACGTCCCCAGCGCAACAAAGCCGATCGTGATCGTCGCCACCGTCGAGGACGGCGGCTTCGGTGCCGAAGCGGCCGCCCCTGCGGTCTGCGAGATGCTCGCGAGCTGGTTCTCGCAGCCCAACAGCTGCTCGGCCGGAGCGTCGAGGACGCGATGAGCGCGACGACCACAATTCAACGCAGCGGCGAGGACGCAAAGGTCGAAAAGGCGCTCGGCTTGCGGCTGCCGTTCGACCTCGTTCTGGTGCTCGCGACGATCGGGCTCGCGGCCTGCTCGCTGCTCACGATTGCTTCGGCGACCGCCGACGACATCCCCGGAAGCCCCGACTACTACCTAATCAGGCAATTGATCTACTACGTCGTCGGCGCGTTGCTGGCAGCGGTGCTCTGGCGGAGCGATTATTCGCGCCTGCGCGAGCTGAAATACTTCCTCTACGGCCTGCTGATTCTCTCAATCCTGACCGTCGTCGCCTTCGGCTCCGTTGCGCGCGGTTCGCGCCGCGCAGTCGACCTTCCACTCTTCTCCTTCCAGGCTTCCGAGCTGGGAAAGGTTCTGTTGATCGTTTCGCTTTCAGCTTTCGCGATCGACATGACGCGCCGCATGGCGGACAGCCGAACGACTGTCCGCTTGATGCTGATCGGGCTTGCGCCCGCAGCTCTCGTGATGCTTCAGCCTGACCTTGGCTCGGCCCTAGTTTTTGTCGCCATTACTCTGGCGGTCCTGTTCATCGCAGGCGTTCCGTGGCAGCACTTCGCGGCGTTTGGCGCTCTCGCCGCAGTGGCAATCGCGCTCTCGCTTGCCGTGCTTCCGAGCGTCGGCATAAACGTGCTGTATGGCTATCAAAAGGATCGCCTGACGGCGTTCCTGCACCCTTCCGAGACATCGGGCAAAGAGGGCTACCAGCAGAACCAGTCGCGCATCGCGATCGGGTCCGGCGAAAAGACCGGGCGCGGCAGCGGCGCAACTCAGACCAAGTACAACTTCCTCCCCGAACACCACACCGACTTTATTTTCGCCGTCGTTGGCGAACGGTGGGGGTTCGCGGGGGCGGCACTCGTCCTTTCGCTCTACGCGCTGCTGATTTGGCGCGCGCTGCGAATACTGACGATGGCGAAGAACCTTTACGGCGCCTTATTGGCGGGGGGCATTGTTGTGATGCTGATGTTCCAGGTCTTCGTTAACGTTGGAATGACGGTCGGCGTAATGCCGATTACGGGAATTCCGTTGCCGCTGATGAGTTACGGGGGCTCGTCGCTGATTGCGACGATGCTGGCCGTCGGTCTGCTGCAGTCGATCTACGCTCAAGGCCGCAGGGCCTCAATGTCACAAGGACGGGTGCTCCAATTCCAATGAAAAGAGCAACCCAATGAAGAAGCAAGTACTAGTCAGCGTTGACCCGTGGGAGACCCGTGTGGCGCTGCTCGAACAGGCAGGAACACCAGCCAAGGAGCGCGATCAGCGCCCGTCGGAGAAAGCAAACCCAACGGCCGGCTACCGCGTCGCCGAGCTTTACATCGAGCGGCGAGGCAGCCGTTCAATCGTCGGCAACGTCTACAAAGGGAAGGTTGACAATGTGATCGACGGGCTCGAAGCAGCCTTCGTCGACATCGGCCTTGAGAAGAACGCGTTCCTCCATATCGACGAAATCGTGCTACCGGGCGTTGAGACGCCGCGGCGTGGTCGCGGCGAAGAGGGTGGCAAGAAGATCAGCTCGCTGCTCAAAAGGGGCCAAGAGGTCGTCGTCCAAGTGGTGAAGGACCCGCTCAAGACGAAGGGCGCCCGCTGCACAATGGAGCTGGCAATCGCCGGCCGCTACATGGTCTACACCCCGAGTGGCGAAGGCATTGGAATTTCAAAGCGGCTTGAGGATAAGGAGCGCGCCCGTTTGCGCCGAGCGCTCAAGGACCTCGACTTGAAGAGCGGTGGCGTGATTCTACGGACCGCCGCCCACGGCGCGAAGACGGAAGATTTCGAACGCGAACTGCCTTACCTATTCAAGCTGCATGAGGTGCTGGTTGAGCGGGCAAAAGGCCAATCGGCGCCTTCGCTTGTCTTCCAAGAAGCCGACCTTTCGGTTCGTGTTGTGCGCGACATCTTCAGCGTTGATTTCGAGCGAGCAATCGTTGACGACGAAGGCCAGTACAACAGGCTGCGCTCGTTCTTTGAGCGAACCGCCCCGGAGCTCGTCGAACGCGTTGAGCTTTGGCAAGAATCAACGCCGCTCTTCGAACAGGCCGGCGTAGAGGAGGTAATCGAAGGCGTTACATCACGGCGCGTTGACCTCCCAAGCGGCGGATACCTGATGGTTGACTACGGCGAGGCGCTGACCGTCTTCGACGTCAACACCGGCTCCTTTGTTGGTCGCGGCCGTCAGGCGCGGCTAGAGGACACGATCACGAAAACGAACCTTGAGGCGGCCGACGAGATCGTCCGTCAGCTGCGACTCCGTGACGTCGGTGGAATCATCGTCAACGACTTCATCGACATGACGAAGGCGAAGAACCGCGACGAAGTGATGAAGACGCTGCGCAAGGCGCTCAACGAGGACCGCACGAAGACCTTCACGGCCGAAATTTCGAAGCTTGGCCTGGTCGAGATGACGCGCCAGAACGTGACCGAAGGCGTGCGCGAGGTCATCTCCCGCACCTGCCCGACCTGCGACGGCGACGCCGTAGTTCTCAGCGAGGAGACGATCGCGATCGAGTTTGACCGTCAGCTGCGCGAGGTCGCCGCCCGTTCGCCGCGGGCGAGCGAAGCGTTCCTGATTCAGATGAACCCAAAGGTCAGCGCAGAGTTCACCGGCCTCGGCGCGCGGATGCTGCGCGAACTGGAAGAGGCAACCGGAAAACTCTTCCACTTCGAAGGGAGTGACAGCCTTCCGCTCGGGCATTTCGAAGTGACAATGGAAGGAGCGGCGGAAGCTGTGCGCGAGCGCGCCGTGCCGTTCGCCGCAGGCGACGAAGTGAGCGTCATGCTCGTCGAGCCGCACATGTACAACGTCGATGACGCCGTCGCGAAGATCGACGGCTACATCGTTTCCGTCGCTGGCGGTGGGCCGCACTTGGGCGAAGAGCGGCTCGTCAAGATCGAAGAGGCCGGGCGAAATTCTGCGTCAGCGACGTTGCTGGACGCAGAAAACGGCAAAGATGCCCTAGACTCGGCTCCGCAAGGCAGCGAAGAAGAGGCTGCCGAGGGCGATTCCGCCACGACACCCGAAGTGGCAACAGCCGCTGAAGAATGTAACTAAAGCTGAGTGAACTGATGTACGCGATCGTAAAGACCGGAGGTAAGCAGTACCGCGTCGAGAAGGGTCAAACCCTGCTCGTAGAACGCTTGCCCGAGGACGAAGGCGCCACGGTTGAGCTTGAGCCGCTGCTTTACCGCTCAGATGACGCCGTTTTTGACGCTTCCGCGCTCTCAAAGGTCAGCGTCAAAGCGAAGATCGTTGAGCACCTGCGCGGCGAGAAGATTCGCGTCTTCAAGTACAAGCCCAAGCGCGGCTACAAGCGCACCGCCGGTCATCGTCAGGAACTGACGCGGATCGAAGTGACAGAGATGGGGCAGGCCGGCAGCGGCGCCGCCGCAAGGAAGAGCGCGCCGGCAAAAGCCGAAGCGCAGGAGGCCTAAATCTAATGGCACACAAGAAGGGCCTCGGCTCATCACGGAACGGTCGCGACTCACAGTCGAAGCGGCTCGGCGTAAAAGTCTTCGCAGGGCAGGCTGTAACCGGTGGCGAGATCATC
>SYIT01000116.1 GCA_005798685.1 Actinomycetota bacterium
TCCCAAAGCAGGTGCGCTACCAGGCTGCGCCACGCCCCGATCAGTTCCAGATGGTAGGGCTGCTTGACCCCGGCATGTTCTAGCGTGCGGGCATGGCCGACGTTCGCCCAGTCAGTTCGCTGCGCTACGACCTCGATCGTGTAGGCGGTTTCGCGGCCGTTCTCTCACCTCCCTACGACGTGATTGATCCCACCGAGCGGGCCGAGCTGGCAGCCCGCTCGCCATTCAATGTCGTTGGCATCGACCTCCCCGAGCCGGCGCGCCCCGGCGGCGACCCGTACGAGAACGCGGCCACTCTGCTGTCCGAATGGCAGCAGGCCGGCGCGCTCGTTCGCGACAATCAACCGTCGTTCTGGATTCTCTCCCAAGACTATCTAGCGCCTGACGGCAGCCGCCGCACGCGCTCCGGCTTCCTCGCCGCGGTCAGGATTGAGCAGTACGGCGCCGGCAAAATTCGCCCTCACGAGCGCACGCATCCGGGCCCGAAGGAAGACCGGCTGCGCCTGACGCGCGCGACAAAGACCAATCTTTCGCCGATCTTCGCTCTCTACTCCGATTCGACCGGAGCTGCTCGCGCGACGATCGCCGCGCAGACTGAAGGCGAACCTTACGGCGAGCAGATTGACGACGACGGCACCGTCAACCGCCTGTGGCGAGTCAGCGACGCGGGCGCTGCGGCGACGCTGAGCGAAGCGCTCGACCCGGCTGAGCTGCTGATTGCCGATGGTCACCACCGTTATGAGACTGCCCGAATTTACGCCGACGAGATCGGCGGCGATGGCCCGCACCGTTTCGTCCTGATGGATCTCGTCGCTCTGGAGGACCCAGGACTGAGCATCTTCCCAACTCATCGCCTGATCAGCGGACTGGCCGACGATCAGGGGCGCGCCGGAGCCTTGCGGACGACGGTTGAAGAGTGCTTTGAGATCACTGGCCTCGGCTCGACAGAAGAGCTGCCGCCGAACGGCCTCTCGGCCGACGGGAGACTGCAGTTCGGCTACATCGATTCGCGCCACAATCGCCCGCTGCGGCTGGTGCTGCGTGATCAGAAGATCGCCGACGAAGCGCTCGCCGACTTCCCTGCCGCTTACCGCAAACTTGACGCTGCCGTGCTCGAAGCGCTTATCCTGAAAGGGCCACTAGGCCTCAGCGAAGATGACATCTCGCACTTCAACGGGCTTGGCTACTCACGCAACGACGACGAAGCGCTGGCGCTCCTCGAGAGCGGTGATTACGACGCCGCCTTCTTTCTATCTGGAGCCCCGATCAAGCAGATCCAAGAGATCGTGGCGGCCGGCGTGAACATGCCTCCGAAGTCAACCTTCTTTACGCCGAAGGTACCGACTGGCCTTCTCTTCAA
The DNA here is from genome assembly GCA_005798685.1 of Actinomycetota bacterium. Classification (GTDB taxonomy): domain Bacteria; phylum Actinomycetota; class Thermoleophilia; order Solirubrobacterales; family Solirubrobacteraceae; genus F1-60-MAGs163. The sequence continues at coordinate 1,361 of SYIT01000116.1, forward strand.
CCCACTGGCGTAGTCTCTGGCTAATGATGAAAGCAACCGCCACCCGAAAAGAAGGTCGCCAGCACAACGTCATAATTCGCGATCACCAATTGATCGTCGATGAGACGTCGGATCTGGGGGGTACCGATTCCGGGCCAACGCCGCTGGAGCTGTTTGCCGCCAGCCTCGCGGGCTGCGTCGCAGTTACGATTGGGATGTATGCCGACCGTAAAGGCTGGGATGTCGGCAAGCTCGTCGTCGACGTCGAGTACGCGCCTGCAGAGCGCGGCACGCCGACCAAATTCGAAGTCGTGCTGACGCTGCCCAGCGAACTTTCCGACGAGCAGGTTGAGCGGCTCTCGGTGATCGCCGCAAAGTGCCCGATTCACCGGATGCTCGACGGTGAAGTGATGTTCGACGAGCGTGTCGAGCGCGCCGCTTTCACGAGCTGAGCTCGCGCGAGTCCTCGCGCCTGAGCTGCTGAGCGCCGAGGCTGCAGCGGCGCTGCCGGTTCGCGGGCGCAAGAAGGCCGGGGTCTTGGTTCCAATCTTCGCCAGCGACGCCGGCGCGCTCAGCGTCGTGATGACGCGCCGCGGCGACAAGCTGCGCCGCCATGCCGGCGAGCTGTCGTTCCCGGGAGGCCGCGCCGACGATGACGACGACAACCTAAGTTCGACGGCACTGCGCGAGGCGCACGAGGAGATCGGCCTCGCACCGCCGTCGGTCGAGCTGCTTGGCGCCCTGCCTCCGACGCCGACGATCGCAACCGGCTACGCCGTCCATCCGTTCGTCGGTTTAATCGAACCCGGCCAAGAATGGATTCGCTCGCAGCGCGAGGTCGAGTCGATCCACGAATTTGACGTCGCTCAGCTGCTCGCCGGATACGCGCGGCGAAAAATGGGCCGCCGCGGAATCCGCTTCACGACCGACACATACGTCGTTGACGATCAACTCATCTGGGGCGCTACGGCGAGGATCCTCGGCGACCTTTTCGCCCGCCTGAAGGCCGCTGGACTTAGTTGACTTTAGTGCCGCTTGGGTCCTGAACGATGCGGATATACGGCCGCGGCTCTTCCCAGCCGTCCGGGTACTTCTCCGCCGCCTGCTCGTTGGTTACTGAACCGGCGATGATCACATCGCCGCCCGGCTGCCACTGGGCGGGCGTAGCGACCGCATGCTCAGCGGTGATTTGGAGTGAGTCGATCA
>SYIT01000117.1 GCA_005798685.1 Actinomycetota bacterium
AGCACGAGCATCCGACCCAGGCGCTGCTAGACATCTTCACGCTTGGACGCCGGCTCGGCTCGCTCGACGGCGCAAAGATCTGGATTGTCGGCGATGTTCTCCATTCGCGCGTTGCGCGCTCGAACATTCTTGGCTTCCAGAAGATGGGGGCGCAGGTAACGGTCGCAGGGCCGCCAACGCTGCTGCCGCGCGATATTGAGGCGATCGGCGTCGAGGTTCGCTACTCGCTCGACGACCTGCACGAAGCTGATGTTGTCTATGCGCTGCGGATGCAGAACGAGCGGATGCAGCAGGCCTACCTGCCGAGCCTGCGCGAATACGCCTCGCTCTTTCAGATTGACGAGCGCAGGCTCGGTACGCGCTCGCTCCTAATGCACCCTGGGCCGGTCAATCGCGGTGTAGAGCTCTCCGATGAGATAGTTGACTGCGCCCAGTCATTAATTCTCGAACAGGTTGCCGCCGGCGTCGTCGTGCGGATGGCCGTTCTATTCGAGCTGCTCGCCGCCTCACGGACCTTTGATCCCGCGCCGGAGCCCCAGCCGGTATGACGCGGCGCCAAGAGCAGGTACTCGTCCGCGGCACCGCCGCCGAAGCCGACCTAGTCATTACCGGCGCTCACCTGATCGACCCCCGCGCCGGGATTGATGGCGTTTTCGACGTCGTTGTCAGCGACGGGCAGCTCGATGAGATCGGTGCGCCGGGCACTCTCACCGCTGGCCCTGACGCGGAGAAGATTGATGGCAGCGGCTCTCACCTCTTTCCGGCCTTCGTTGATCCGCACATCCATCTTCGGACGCCAGGCCATGAGCACAAGGAAGACATTGAAACCGGCACCCGCTCGGCCGCCGCCGGTGGCTTCTGCGCCGTGCTGGCGATGCCGAACACCGACCCTGTCGTCGATTCAGCGTCTGTGATGCGCTCGCTGCGCGACGCAGCGAGGCGTGAGGCACGAGTGCCGGTCGGTTTTCTTGCCGCGATAACCGCTGGCCTAGATGGAGAGGAGCTGACGGCGATGTCCGAGCTGCGCGCCGCCGGCGCCGCTGGTTTCACCGACGACGGGATGCCTGTCGAGTCGGCCGGGATGTTGCGCAAGGCGCTGCAGTACCAGCAGATGTCAGGCGGCGTGCTGGCGCTCCACGAGGAGGACCCGTCGCTTTCGGCCGACGGATCGATCAACGAGGGTGCAGTGAGCGCCGTCCTGGGAATTGCTGGGATTCCAAGCACTAGCGAGTCGACGATGGTCGCGCGCGACGCCGCGCTGGCCGGATACGAGGGCGGAACGGTTCACATGCAGCATCTAAGCTGCGCCGAATCGGTCGAGGCGATTCGCGAAGCAAAGCGGCTCGGCTACAACGTCACGACCGAAGTCAGTCCGCACCACCTCTGCTTCACAGAAGAGAAGGTGCGCACGCTCGATACGCGGATGAAGATGAACCCGCCGCTGCGGACCGAAGCCGACCGCCAAGCGCTGATCGCTGGACTGATCGACGGGACGATCGACTGCATCGCCACCGACCACGCGCCCCACAGCGCGCACGAGAAGGAGGTGCCGTTTGAGCAGGCACCGATGGGGACTACTGGGCTTGAGAGCTCATTCGCGGCCTGTTACACGGAGCTCGTTAGAGGTGGACTGATGAGCATCAAGATGCTGATCGAGAAGATGACCTGCGGCGGCGCGATCTTCGGGCTTACGATTCCCCAGATGACGATCGGGGAGAGCGCGAACCTCGTTCTCGTCGACTTGGATCAGGAGTGGCGCGTCGGTGAAGACGGCTACGAGAGCCGCTCCGAGAACTGCGCCTTCGGCGGCCAGTCGCTCTACGGACGCGTGCTTTTGACCGTCGCCGACGGAGCCGTTGCCTACCGCCAGCGGAGCTTTGCATTGAGCGCTGCGCCGGATCTGGACGAGGCTCCGCAGTGAAGGTCGCACGCCTCGAAGCGGACCGTGCAGCGTTGCTCATCGTTGACATTCAAGAGGCGTTTCGGGGCGTTATTGCCGGAGCCGACGCGATCATTGCGCGCGCGCAGATTCTGGCGCGCGCGGCGAGTTTGCTCGAGCTGCCGATCATCGTGAGTGAGCAGTACCCGAAGGGGCTTGGCAGCACGGTCCCGGAGCTAGGCGAAGCTTTGGCAAGCGCGCTGGTGCTGGAGAAAACGACCTTCTCGGCCGCTCATGCCGAAGACTTTTCGCTCGCAGGTCGTGACCAAGTAATTGTTTGCGGCACCGAAACACACATCTGCGTCGCCCAAACCGTGCTCGATTTGCTCGCCGCCGACGCTGAGGTGTGGCTCGCTTGCGACGCGCTGGCTTCGCGCAGCCCTGACGATCGCGCGCTGGCAATTCAGCGCCTGGCACTCGCCGGCGCTGTGCCGTCGAGCACCGAATCAATCTGCTTCGAACTGATGAAGAACGCAAAGAATTCACACTTCAAAGAGATTCAGGGGCTAATCAAGTGAGCAGAGATGGTTTCGTCCTACTAGAGGACGGCGCGCGCTTTGCGGGCAAGCTTTGTGGCAATGCGACCGGCTCGGTCGGGGAGGTCGTTTTCACGACCGCGATGGGCGGCTATCAGGAGTCGGTAACGGACCCCTCGTTTGCGGGGCAGGTGTTGACCTTCACGGCGCCGCACGTGGGAAATTACGGCGTTAGCGCGCAGGCGATGGAGAGCGACCGGATTCACGTTCGCGGAGTCGTGATGCGAGCCGCCGATAACTCATCTGACGCGCCGACATCCGATCAGGGATGGCTCGACTGGCTCGAAGCCAACCAGATTCCGGCGATCACTGAGGTCGATACGCGCGCGCTCGTGCGTCATTTGCGCAGTCGCGGCGCGATGCGCGGCGGCATCTTTGCCACAGCCGACGCGATTGGGGCGGCGGCGCTGATCGAAGCTGAGCCGCTGATGGACGGGCAGAACCTCGCCGCCGCCGCCGGCTCCCAGCAGCTGATCCGCCACGGTGAGAGAAATAGTGGGCCGCGCGTTGCTGCGATTGACACCGGAATCAAGCTGTCGATCGTGAATCAGCTCGTCGTGCGCGGCGTGCGACTAGACCTTCATCGCTGCGACGTCGGCGCAGGGGAGCTGCTCGCAGACGATCCTGATGCGATCTTCCTCGCTAACGGCCCAGGCGACCCGGCTGCGCTCGACGGCGTCGTTGAGACAGTCCGCGGTGTGCTCGGTAAGAAGCCGGTCTTCGGGATCTGTCTCGGCCACCAGCTCTGCTGCCGCGCGCTCGGGCTCGAGACCTTCAAGCTGCCGTTTGGCCACCGCGGCGTAAACCATCCGGTGAAGGATCTGCGGACTGGAAAGATTGAGATCACCTCGCAAAACCACGGCTTCGCGGTTGCCGCGCCCGACGGCGGCCTGCGGGTTGAAAGCGACGAGCCGATCCGCTGGGAGACCGACTTCGGCGCCGCCGAGCTCAGCCACGTGAACCTTTACGACCGAACCGTTGAGGGGCTGACTCTGCTCGACGTGCCCGGCTCGACGGTGCAGTACCACCCCGAGGCCGGCCCGGGCCCGCACGACGCGCGCCACCTCTTCGACGAGTTTGTTGAGCGGATCACGAAGGCAGCCGCCTGATGCCGCGGCGCGATGATATCCAGAAGATCCTCGTGATCGGCTCCGGGCCGATCGTGATCGGCCAAGCTGCAGAGTTCGATTACTCCGGCGTTCAGGCCTGCAAGGTGCTGCGCGAGGAGGGTTACGAGATCGTCCTCGTCAACTCCAACCCGGCGACGATCTTGCACTCCTGTGGGTGGGCAGGTGTGGTTCGCC